>JBFKCZ010000292.1:0-4544 GCA_041620035.1 Pseudomonadales bacterium | reverse complement strand
GTACATGCCGATGTCGTGAACCGCTTGCGGCCGGTAGGCGGGCAGGGCACCGAGCGGCTCCACCGTGAAGTGCTCGGTCAATCGTTCGAGGATTTGCATGGCCGGGACACCGACGTCCTTCACCAGCCGATTGTAGGGTTCGAGTCGCAGCCGCGCGGTTGGAAAGAACACCGCCAGAAACGACTCCTTGCCAAGATGCGCCGCTGCGGCGCTGCGGTGATTGCCGTCGGCGACATAGGCGGCTGGCTCGGCGGCGAGGCGGGTGGTCAGTTCATCGCGCTGGGCGGGATCGCCGACCAGCCATACGCGGTGGCGGTTGTCCGCTTCATCGAGTGTTTCGAAGTCGCAGGATCGTGCGTCGGCGATGCGCTCCAGTACTGCCGTCAGATGACCTGCACGGTCGAGCACCGCGCAATTGACGGTGCCGAAATCGGCATTGGTTGCGGTGAAGAGCTTGGCACGACCGGCCGCCTTCTCGGGCATGATGCCTTCGTTGCGAATGATCACGCCATCCGGGTTGTCGTCGGTGCGAATCTCCCGCGTGCGCGCCATGCCGCCGATACCGATCTGGCGAACGTCCTTGCGCCGCGGCGAGACGACCTCGTAGACGAAGAGCACGTCCTCGGCGATGCGCACGAACGGGCTTGCGCGCAGCTGTGACATGTTCTCTGTGCACCGGGCCAGGGCCTCCGCCGACCCTTCTTCGACGATTGCATCGACGGTGGGGTAAGCGCAGTGCGCCATGGTCACCCGCAAGACGTTGTCGGGACGCGCCTCGAGCATTTCCCAGATCTCGCGGTCGCCTTGAAACTCGTCGTAGTTGGGCGCGCTCAACCGCGCTGCGGCCTGCGAATCGACGGGCACGAGTGCGCGATGAAGGGGAAGGATCGAGACCATTGCAACCACGACTCCACGGGTTCATTCGAGGGCGCATTCTAATCGCCTGGGTCGACGCGCGTCCCCTGAAGTCTCGTGTCGGCGGTCAGGCGCACCCCATGTACTTCCTGCCAGTGCCGTGCCAGCAGATCGTCGCCAAAGTCGCCGCCTGGTCGATGCCACACCGCGTGCACGTGATCGCCGCCTTCCGTGTTGTCGATCTCGATCAGCAACCCGGGTCCGGAAACACGCGCGTAGAACGCGTGGCGTGGCGTTTCGCTCGATGCGAAAGCGAAGTGGAGTGCCTCGAGTGCGGCATCGGCCTCGGCGCGGCGCGCGCTGCGAATCGGTTCGTCCCAGAACTCGACGAAGGTGGCCACGAGCGCATCGAGCATCGCGCGTTGCGCCGTGTTCATGGCGGTGCGGGCAACGCCGACCGGAGCCGGTGCGCTCAGCCGCGCCACCTGGCCGATCATGTGACCACGGTCGTCGGCGTATGGCAGGGTCGCGGCCCGCCGTTGGGCGGCATCGAGCGCGGCGTACAGCTCGCGTGCCAAGGCTTCCTCTTTGCCGAGCGCGGCAACGCCCGCCGAGGGCATGCCATCCGGCACGACCCGCGGTTGTGCACCGATGAACAGCGGGGTGCTCGATGGCGCGGCGCCGGGCACGTGCGTGATGTTGATCGACAGATGGTGGCCTTCGTAGCGGAAGCCCCACGGTGTGACATCGTCGGGTTCCCCGAAGAAGGCCCAGAAATAGCGGCCGGGATCGCGTAGCCGGAACGATCGCATCAGACGCGATTCGGCTGCCGCCACGTCCCGTTCCAACAGCCGTACATCGCTGACCTTCCTGTAGCCGTCCGCGGAAAGGGCCGCCTCGAGTACCGCATCTCCCAATGCGTAAGCGCGTGCGTCCAGGTCGCCGTGCCGCAAACCGTCGAGCATGAGTGGCGCGTAGCGGATGTCGCTGCGTTCGTCGTCGTCGAACGGCCAGCGCGCGTCGTCGCGCTCATCGTCAGAGAGCGCCGCCAGAAAGGTCCGCGCGGCGTCGCTGAGCGTCGCCGGTCCGGACCAGGCCAAAAAGGGCATCGTCAATACGAGCGCGATCGACACGAGAAATGACTTGCTGGTTGCCGGTCTCACCGCAATGCGCCTCCCTGTCCATCAGCCGTTAGCCTAGCGCGCTTTTTGCTCGGCGCGCACATCGCCATCGAGACCAAGGCTGTCGTACAGTGGAGCGCATCGTCTGTAAGGGGTTCCATGCATGGGTGTTGCTGGCAAAGTCGCGCTGGTGACGGGTGGATCGGGTGACATCGGCGGTGCCATTGCGCGCAAGCTGGGTGCTGCGTTGAAGGCACGTTGAACACCATCGACGATCGCCGCACTGCACTCGTGCTCGGCGCGAGCGGACACATCGGCAATGCGATCACACGAGAACTCCTGGCGCAGGGGTGGCGGGTGACGGCAACGTCGCGTCAAGCACAGCGGGCGCCGAACCTTCGGGGTCTGGCCGTGGACTATCGTTGCGGCGCACCCACGACGGTCGACGAATTGACGCGGTGGTTCACCGGAAACGAACTGATCGTCGACGCGGCAACACCTTATCCAATTCACTTGTTCGACTTCTCCGGAGAGCGCCGAACGCCGATGGAGGTCGCAGCCGACCGCACGCGTACGCTGCTGCGGAGTTGCCGCAACGTGAACGCGACGTTCGCGTGCGTCAGTTCATTCACCACGATGGTGGATGCGGGTCCCACGATCGTCGATGCGTTCGCGCAGCATCCGTACTTTGGTGTCAAACGTGCAATCGAGCGAGTTGTGCTGGACGCCTCGGAGTTTGGCCAGAACTGCCTGTTGATCAACCCAACGCTCTGTCTGGGGCCTTGGGACTGCAAGGCGCGAGAGCTGACCCTGCTTCCGCTTCTCGGCGCCGCAACGCCACCCGCGATGCTCGACCACGTGGTCAATGTCGTCGATGTCCGGGATGTGGCGCGCTTCTTCGTGGCGGCGCTGCGCGATGGGCAGTTCGGGCGACGCCTGCTCTGTTCGGGACACAACCTCGCGATGAAAGATCTCGCGCACCGTGTGCGACTGTTGTTGGGGCAGCGTGCCGAGGCACAAACCGTAGGCGCCGGAGCAGCGTCGTTGAGTGTGCTCGGTGCCCTGGCTGGTGAGGCCCTGTTTGCCAGTGTCGGCCGGAATTCGCCGCTGCCGGCGCTGGGACTGATGTTGTTGCAGCGCCATCAGCCATTCGCGATCGGTGCCGAACAGCGACGCCTCGGCGTGTTGCCGATGGCGATCGACGACACGGTGAATGACAGCGTGCGCTGGTATGCGGAGCTGGGCTACTGCTGAATGGTGCGTCGCTCGATCTTCAGTGCGGAAGCGCTCTTCAACAGCGTATCGCCAAACACCGTTGCCGGCGTCTGGAAGCCCGCGAGTCCGTCTCCGGCGAGGACGCGTTCGACGATGGCGATCGCGAAGTCCCGCGTCACCCGATACGGATCGGGGCTCGTCAGTCGAAGCTGAATGCCGGCACCAGCATCGTTTGTTGCCTCGACCACCATGCACCGTTGCCGATCCGCGAGGTCGCTGACCAATCGTCGATCTTCATGGTCGGGAAACCACCAGTCCGCTGCGGCGGTCAACCAGGCCTGAACGAGCGGTTGCTGGATCAGTCCGCTGTTGCGACTCGACAGGAGATACATCCATCGCTCCCACGCGCCAGCCTCGAGATAGACCTCGATGTTCGGTATCCCGGATGCGTAGTACGCCGTGAACGAATCGCACCAGTTGATCGCTGTGCAGCGGCTCGGTCCAGCGCCAAAGTCGAAGTCCCGTTCGAGTTCCCCGACCGGTACGGTGGTCATCGCGCCGTGGCGCCGAATGCGCACCTCGTTCTGGACCAGCGAGATCATCGACTTTGCGGAGCCCGCGGCAAACAGATCGAAGTGCGACAAGGCCACTCGCAACCGCGTGGCATCTGGCACCAGCTGTTTGGCTCGCAAGGCCAGGCAATCCGATGGTGCCACGGCGTAGCCGACGGCCGGCATGAGCATCACGTCCCGCATTACCGCTTGCTCGTGGCAGGCCGCGATTCGTTCGACGACCGGCAATTCGCCGCTCACGTCGAGGTAGTGAGTTCCCGTGTCGAGACTCGCCTGCACCAATGGCATGGCGGTACGGGCGTAGGGGCCCGCGGCGTTCAATACGAGGTTCGCGTCTTCGAGCAGCCGATTGAGCGCCTGCGGCTCCTCGAGTGAGGCGACACGTATCGACATCGGCAGTCCGTTTTCGTGACGCGCCGCGATGCGCTCGAGGCTCGCTCGGGAGCGGCCGGCGAGCACGGGCGCCAAGCCGCGCTGCTGTGCTTCCTCGACGAGCTGGGCTCCGGTGAAGCCGTTGGCGCCGTAGATGACCCAGGTGGCGGTGCGCTTCACGTCATTTGTGCAGAGCTTCCCTAGGGATGATCGTAGCCAACGATGTCCTCCAGGGGCGGCCATTGGGCGATGGCGTGTGCTGCCAAGCGTCCGGAGATGACAGCGGCTTCCACACAGCCTTCGGTAAACCCGCAACCCGTCCAGTCTCCCGCGATGGTCAGGTTGTCGTAGCTGATGTCGAGCGGCGAGATCCGGTAGCGGCGCGTCCCGGGATGGCAGAGCACATAGC
>JBFKCZ010000291.1:0-4547 GCA_041620035.1 Pseudomonadales bacterium | reverse complement strand
GCCTACCATCCCTGGCGCAAGGGTCCATTCGAGCTCTTCGGCATCTTCATCGATACGGAGTGGCGGTCGGACTGGAAGTGGAATCGGGTGCGCCCGCACGTCCGCGACCTGACGGGCAAACGGGTGCTCGACGTCGGCTGCGGCAACGGCTACTTCGGCTGGCGCATGCTCGAAGCCGGTGCCGAGCTGGTGATCGGCGTCGACCCGACCCAGATCTACCTCATGCAGCATCTGACGGTGCGGGCCTATGTCCGGCGCGCCGACCTGTCGGCCCGCAATTACCTCTTGCCCGTGACGCTCGAGGCCACGCCGCCCCTCGATCCATTCGATGCGGTGTTCTCGATGGGCGTGCTGTACCACCGGCGCGACCCCGTCGCGCATCTGCGCTCACTGAAAGCACGGCTGACGAGCGGCGGCGAAGCCGTGGTCGAAACCCTCATCGTGGATTCACCACCTGCCCTTTACCCACCGGATCGCTACGCGCGCATGCGCAACGTGCACGCCGTGCCGGATGCGGCGACACTCGTCGGTTGGTTCGAATCCGCCGGATTTCACGACGCGCGCATCGTCGATACCAATCGCACCACCATCGACGAACAGCGCCGGACGGCGTGGATGACCTTCGACTCCCCTGCCAGCGCCCTGAACCCGATGGATCCTACCCGCACGATCGAGGGTCACCCCGCGCCGCTGCGCGCGACGGTGATCGCGCACGCATAAAGGATTCGGAGCACCGGTGCCGCAGTTTCTCGGAATTCCCCTGGTTCGAATGCGCTTTCGCGGCCGCACGGCCGCGCTGCTGGCGATCTGTCAGGCCTTCCACGACACCCCTGGCGTCGGCCTGCACCCCGTGCAGATCTCGAAGGCTTCGGGGCTGTCCATGGCCGCGACCCTCGCGCGCCTCGATGAGACGCCGGAGCTCTTCATCCGACTGCCGAAGCGCGATGGGCTCACGCGCTACCGCCTGGCGACCAGCATGGCCGCCAAGACGCCGGACGAGATAGAGGCCTACATTCTGCGCGCAGCGCGCGGTGAGATGATGTCGGTGTACGCCGTCGCGGCCATCGCGGCTGCGGTGCTCGGCATGATCATCGTGATGAGTTTTCCGTTCGCGGACTACGCCAACTGATTCGCGGTCAACCCGAGCGGTGCCGTGCCGTGGTGCCGTTGGTCACGGCCGGCTCCACCGTTACCGGTACGGGGCCGCCGGCGATGAACGCTTCGGTCAACCGGTAAGCTTCGTCGTCGGTGACCTGGCGCGGCGGATGTTTGCAGAAGTAGCCGGCCGGGCCGTCGAGCACACCGGCAATGCCACGTTCGAGTGCGAGTTTCGCGCAGCGCACCATGTCGATCGCAACACCGGCGGAATTGGGCGAGTCCTCGACCGACAACCGCAGCTCGATGTTCATGGGGACGTCGCCGAACAACCGGCCTTCCATTCTCAGGAAGCAGACCTTGTTGTCCTTCTGCCAGGCCACATAGTCGCTGGGGCCGATGTGGATGTCGTCGTCGGCCAGGCGGAACTCGGCAACGGACTGAACGGCCTCTGTCTTGGATTTCTTCTTGGAAGACAACCGGCTGCGGTTCAGCATGTTGAGGAAATCCGTGTTTCCCCCGGTATTCAGCTGATAAGTGCGATCGAGCTTCACGCCGCGCTTGTGAAAGAGATCCGTGAGCATGCGATGGGTGATGGTGGCGCCGAGCTGGGCCTTGATGTCGTCGCCGATGAGCGGCAGCCCGGCCGCCTTGAACCGCGCAGCCCACTCCGGATCGCTCGCGATGAACACCGGCATGCAGTTCACGAGGGCCACACCAGCCTCCACGGCGCAATCCGCGTAGAAACGCGTCGCGGATTCGGAACCGACCGGCAGGTAGTTGAGCATCACCTCGGCGCCTGCCGCCTTCAGCGTTCGAACGACGTCCGCCTTGTCGGGTTCCGCCGCGTTGGCGACTACGAACGTCTGGTGCTCGGGATAGCCCTCCATGTGGTCGGCGCATCCATCGAGCACACGCCCCATCGACACCTTCACCCCGGCAACCGGCAATTCGGGCTGGAACACCGTGGTGCAGTTCGGAAGTGCGAACACGGCTTCGTTGACGTCGCGGCCCACCTTGCGGGCATCGATGTCGTAGGCGGCAACGACCGACAGGTCCGACGGGCCGTAGCTGCCGATCTTCCAGTGCATGAGACCCACCGCATCGGCGGGGTCGCGCGAACCGTAGTAGTGAATTCCCTGTATCAGAGAACTCGCACAGTTCCCCACCCCAATGATGGCCACGCGGATGGGCTTCATTGTTCTCGCTCCTTTGAGAGTGCTTGCTGCTTGCTAACGTCTGGCCCGCGGGCTCTCCCGAGCGGCACCACCGGTCCGTGTGCAGAGACCACCGCAGCACCCCAGCCGCGATGACCCCGAAAATTGGCGCATAGGGTACTGCCTCGGCACCGGAAATTCGATGGTAGAGTACCCCGCTCGCTCAAAACCCCTTTATCCCATGCCCGAGTCTTTGAGCCCGGAACACAAGGCACTGGCAGCCAGCGCCGCCACATTCGCGCGGGATCATCTGCTGCCCGCCGCATCGGACCTGGCCGCCGGTAGCGCTCCCGATGCGGTGAGAGGCCGGATCCGTGAAGCGTCGATCGCAGCAGGCTTCTTCGCCATGACGCAGCCACGTGCCTTCGGCGGCAGCGAGGCGAGCCCCCTCGAACTGACCGTAGTACGCGAGGCGCTGGCGGCCGCGAACAGCGGCGTCGCGCACTGGGTGTTCGGTCCCGGCCCCGGGGTGCTCGGCGGTGCCGGCGAGCCGTTGCGCTCAACCCACCTCGAACCGCTGCTAAAAGGCCTCAAACGCGGCGGATTCGCGTTTACCGAACCCGACGATGCCGCCCACTTCACGACCGCCGTCCCGGTTGGCGAATCGCTGCTCGTGAACGGTCGCAAATCGTATGTCACCGGCGGTGGCGATGCCGACTTCCTGAACGTCCTCGTGGAGATTCCCGACCGCGGGCGCGCGATGCTCGTCATCGACTGCGACACGCCGGGGATGACGCTCGAGCGTCGCTTTCAATCCATGGACGGCAGTCACCACGCCGCATTCCGTTTCGACGACGCCCGCGTCCCTGCGACGAACCTCATCGGCAAACCCGGCGAGGGGCTGCCGCGCGCCATGCGCCAGATCGGCGACACGCGCCTGGCCATTGCAGCGGAGGCGGTCGGTGAATGCCTGTGGATCGTCGACTTCGTCGACGCGCACCTGCGCTCGCCCCATCACAGCGGTGAACCGCTCGGCGCCCGGGAGGGCGTGCGGATGCGCTACGCTGATCTGCGCATCAAGACTTTCGCCGCGCGCAGCGTGCTGTACCGAACGGCGCGGCTGGCGGAAGCGGGCGCGAACATCGTCAACGAAGGTATCTGCGCGAAGGTGTTCGCCACTGAAACGCTGGCCGACGTCGTCGACATGGGGATTCAACTCGTCGGCGGCAAGGCGTTGACCGTCGGTCATCCCCTGGAAAAACTGTACCGTTCCGCGCGCGCCCTGCGCCTGGCCGAGGGTGCCAGCGACGTGCTGCGTCTCAATCTCGCCCGCGGACGGTTGGATCTCGACAAAGGCCTGCTATGAGGATTGCCATGAAGAACGGATCTTTCACCGCGCTCTCGACCAGCCTCCTGATCTGCGCCGCCACGGCCGGCTGCACGTGGGTGAAGCTCGACGAGGGTGGAGCCAACGTACGGCTCGCCACCCAGGAACAAGTCGCGGGCTGCGAGCGGCTCGGTGTCGCCACCGCCAGCACGCGTGAAAAGGTCGTGGTGAAGCGCAACGAAACCAAGGTCAAAGGCGAACTCATCACGCTGGCGAGTAATCAGGCCGCGACCCTCGGCGGCAATGCGATGGTGCCGCAGGCACCGCCCGACAACGGCATTCAGAATTTCATCGTCTATCGCTGCCCGTAGGCGCCGTCAGCCACTGCTCTTCTGCCCATGCCGCTCGCGGTTGATCTCCCGCGCCTTGGCTGACTTGCGCAACAGCACGTAGACCGAGCCGGCGCCGCCATCGCGCCGTTCGGCGCTCACGAACGCGAGCACTTCGTCCATCTGCGAGAGCCAATGCACGACGTAGCTCTTGATGCGCGCCGGCGTGGGGCTGCGTTCGCCGCGACCGTGACTGATGAGGACGGAGCGCTGATCCCGGGCTCGTGCAACACCCACGAACCGCAACACCTCCGCACGGGCCTCCTTGACGGTCTTGCGATGCAGATCGAGGCGCGCCTCGATGGGGTATCGGCCCTGCCTGAGCTTCGTGAACACGCCGTCCTGGATACCGTCGCGCTTGAATTCGACGACCTCGGCCGGCGCGACCTGGGGCACCTCACCGAGGGTCAGCCGCGCATCGACCTCTTCCGCGGTCGGCTCGCGTTCCGCCGCGATACGGCGATGCTCGAGCCCCGGTGTCACCTCGGGCGGCGGTCGACTCCCATCACGTGGCGTGCGGTTCAGCGGTTGGACATCACCAACCGCCTCGCGGAACGCATCGAGATCGTCGTCCCGTTC
>JBFKCZ010000290.1:0-4551 GCA_041620035.1 Pseudomonadales bacterium | reverse complement strand
TTGCCGCCGTTGGCCGCGTGTCCACGCAGCATGAGCTCGGCGGTTTCCATACAGCGCTCGGCGGGGCTCGCGTAGCCTCGCGCGAGTACATGCGGGGGCAGACCGCGTCCCAGCGCTTCCGCAAGCTCGCGCCCCTCGTCGGTCAGCGGGTTGAGCAGATCGTGACGTCCCGGCTCGAACTCGCGCGCGGAATGCCGCATCAGTACCGCGACATGATCGGCGCCAGAGGCGAATGCATCCGCAATCAAGACCCGTGTAGCTTCCCCGTAGTTCGCCATCTCCGCCCTCGCAGTGCCCGGTCAGTTGTATCAGAGTTTCCCGATACGTTTTAGTATCCGACGACCAACGCTGAAATCGAACAACAATCCACGGGAGGCGAATCATGGGACGATTGGATGGACGCATCGCAGCGGTCACCGGGGCCGGCCGCGGCATCGGTGCCGAGATTGCGATGCTGATGGCGCGCGAGGGCGCCAAGGTCGTCGTCAACGATCTGGGCGGCAATACCGACGGCACGGGCACCGGCAAGATCGCCGACGACGTCGTTACCGCCATTCGCAAGGCTGGTGGTCAGGCGGTTTCGAACACCGACTCGATCGCCACGGTTGCGGGGGGCCAGGCGCTGCTGCAGACCGCGCTGGATGCATTTGGCGGGCTCGACATTCTCGTGAACAACGCCGGCATCCTGCGCGACAAGACGATCTTCAACATGGAAGAGTCGGACTGGGACGCGGTGATCGCGGTGCACCTGAAGGGGCACTACTGTTGTTCGCGACCGTTTGCCAACTACATTCGCGAGCAGAACCGCACCAACTGCCGCATCATCAATTTCTCGAGCGGATCGGGGTTGATCGGTAATTTCGGGCAGTCCAACTATGGGGCCGCCAAGGCCGGTATCGCGGGGTTCACTCGCGTGCTGGCACTCGAACTCGCGAAGTATGGCTGCACGGTGAACACGATCTCGCCGGCGGCGCTGACCCGAATGACCATCCCGCTTCGCGAGCGGCGCGGGGAAAAGGTCGAGGCCAAGGAACTCGAGGCGGGCGGGCCTCAGCATGTCGCGCCAGTGGTCGCGTGGCTCGCCACGGACGAAGCTGCCAACGTATCCAACCAGATCATCCATTCGGCACGCGGCATGCTGGGCATCATGCAGCAACCGGCAATCATCAAGGCATACCGGAAGAAGAGCGGTACCTGGACCCTCGACGATGTCGACCGCTACATGCCGAAGTTACTGGCGGCCAAAGCGGCGCACGATGCCAAGGTGAAGGAAGCGGCGGTACCCGAACAGATCGATTGACCGTGCTGGCCCGGCAACGGGTCAGTAGTCAACGCGTCAGAAGTAATAGACGAACCGCAGGTATGCGCGACGCCCGCCACCGGTCGTGAACGTCGGCGCGCCGACCGCCGCGGGCGGCAGCTCGATGCGGCCGTACTCTTCGCCGCGATCGCCCAGGGGCAGAACGGTGCCGGCTTCGAAGCGCATCGAATCACCAGCGTCGTAGCCGACCGCGGCCTGCAGCAGGTTCGAACCATCGTGCAGGTTCGTGATCAGGGTCGTGGAGATCATCACCAGCGGATGCCATTGCAACTGAGTACCCGCCGCGAAGTAGTTCTTCATCAGCGTGAACACTTCGCCGCGCGCCAGCCGAGACACGAGCGCCTCGGGTAGACGCAGGACGTCCACTGGCTGGTGCGCGACGCCGAACCCGTTGCGAAAGAACTCCCCGAACACATACCAGCTCTTGCCCAGCCAGTCGAAGCTGTAGTCGAGATTCACGATGCCCGACACCTTCGTACCGCCGGCGTCGAGGTCGGTGAGCAGCCAATCCGTGCGCAAGAGTGCGGTGCCCAACGGCATGCGCAAGCTCGCACCGATGACCGTATCGCGATAGTGCCGTCCGGCAACGAACTCCAGGTCTTTCTCGCCGAGCAGAACGTGATACTTCCCGCCGACCGACGTTTCGTCACCGTCGCGATCTCCGGACGTATCCCGGCGCAACACAGCGAGCAGCTGCAGGTCGCTGCCATCGGCATTCAAACGGTCGAACATCACGACGTCATCGCCCGCCTTGTAGTCGCGATCGACGGTCGTGGGCGCGAAAGGTGAGAACAGATCGAGCGGCTGAAAGACGAGCCCGCTGCCCCAGCTCACGGCCTGCCTGCCCAGCGCCAAGCCCCAGTTGCTGCCGCGGTAGGACACCGCCAGCCGATCCACGCGCTGGTACACACGGTATTCGTCGCCGTCATCGACCGTCCAAGCGAGATCCATGAAGCGCCGGTCGTCGTCGGTCGGCGTCTGATCCAGGGTCGTTTGTGGCGCGTTGGCGAAGCCCAGCGAATCGCCAAACTGGTACACCGTGTCGACATCGGCGACCAGTCGCCAGCCACCACGCTGTTCTGCGAACATCGCGCGGCCATCGAAGCTGCCGTCGCGCGCTGGCGAGCCGTCGAACACACGCTGAAGATCGTCGCTCGGCAGAGTTGCAATGCTGCCGAACGCTTTCAGGCGAAGGTCGAACTCCACCGCGTGCGAGCAGAGTGGGAGAAGTGCGACCGCCAGCAGAGCCTCAGGCCGCAGCCGCACCGACGCGCTCGTCCGACTCGATGCGACCGTCGCGCAGTCGCACCTGGCGAGCCGCGTAGGACATCACCATCGAATCGTGTGTGGCCGTGATGATCGTGACCCCGTGTTCACGATTGATCATGCGCAAGAGATCCAGGAGTTCCTCCGTGGTCTTCGAATCCAGGTTGGCGCTGGGCTCGTCGGCGAGCAGCAGCACCGGGTGCGTCACGATTGCCCGCGCTACTGCCACACGCTGCTGTTGTCCTCCCGACATTTCCCCGGGTCGACGATTGCCGAGTTCGCCAAGACCCAACGATTCGAGGATCTCGTTGGCGCGTCGTCTGCGTTCCGCGGCCGCAACGCCCTGCAGCTGCATGATGAACTCGACGTTTTCCGCCGCAGACAGCACGGGAATCAGGTTGTACGACTGAAACACGAAGCCGATTTTATTGAGGCGCAGATCCGCCAGTTCCGATTGATCGAGGCTTTCCAGCTCGACGCCATCGACTCGGACGCTGCCCGTCGTCGGCCGATCGAGCCCGCCGATGACGTTGAGCAAAGTCGACTTACCCGACCCCGACGGACCCGCAAGGCTCACGAAATCGCCTCGCGCAACTTCGAAATCGACCCCGTCGAGCGCCTTTACGGGCAACCCTTCATCCTCGTAGATGCGCGACAGCCCACGGCACGCCACTACGACTTTGTCCTCACTCATCACGTCCCCCTTCGAAGCGCTTCCAGCGGGTTAACACGTACGGCCCGCCACGCCGGATAGCCGCTACCGAGCAATCCGAGCACGACGGAAATGACGCCTACGGAAACGACGTCTTCCATCATCAGTCTTGGTACCAGCGTCGAGCGCATGCCCGCCATTTCCATACCCTGGGCGAACGCCGAGAGGTCGATGCCATCGGAAAAGTAGGCGGTGAGGCCGAATCCCGCAGCGAGACCGAGCGCAAGACCCAGCACCATCACCATCGTCGACTCGATCAGCACCTGCACGACGATCTGTGCGGGGCGCATGCCGATCGCCCTCAGCATGCCGAACTCCCGCACGCGCTCCATGACCGCCGTGATCAGCGTGTTCACGAGGCCGAACGACAGCGCCAGCATCACGATCACGAACAGAATGAGAATCGAAACGTCGACATACTGGAACATCGCCGCAGCGAGCGGCTCGAGTTCACGCCACCCCTTGACTTCGAGCCCATCGAACTCCGCGGACAGCGCCTTCCCGGCGGCACCCTCCGCCTTGGCATCGTTGAGTCGCACGGAGACTTCGGTGACGACATCGGTGTCGAGCAACCGTTGCAGTGCCGCGCGCCCGGTGAACACATACGACTTCTCGAGACCGGTGCCTTCCGCATCGAACAGGCCGGCGACTCGAAAGCCCGCTTCACGATTGAGTCCGTCGGCACCCTGCGTGATGATGACCACGCGACGATCCACCTGTGTCGTCAACTGCGCGGCGAGTTCGGCACCGAGCAGAATCCGGGCGTCCTCCGCGTCGCGCAGCTGCTCACCGACCACTGCCGCATCGCCCAGGAACGAGATTGCGCGCTCATCGGCGGGGTCGATGCCGACCAGATTGACGCCCCGCGTCTCCCGTTCGGACATGACGACGGCCGGCACCACGACCCGCCGCGTCCATCCTTTGAGATCGGATGGCGCCAGATCCGGCAGCCAGCCCTCGGCGACTTCGAACCCTTGCATGATGGACGGGTCGTCTCGATAGCCGGGCGCGAGCACCTTGATGTGGCCGGTCAGGTTACGCACGGCATCGTCGCGCATGTCGTACTGGAAGCCGCGAATGAGCGCGTTGGTGAGTACGACGCTGGCCACCGCAAAAACGATCGTGCTGATGAGAATGAGATTGCGACGCCGATGACGCCACAGATTGCGCCAGCCCAACTGCGCCAGGAGCAGCACCGGCATTCTCATGCGGCACTCCGAAGCGCAGTCACCGGCGAAAGTTGCAGGGTGCG
>JBFKCZ010000289.1:0-4555 GCA_041620035.1 Pseudomonadales bacterium | reverse complement strand
GCCACCGCGTCGTCGGCGTGCGCTATCGCCATGATGGCGCCGAGCGGACACTCGAGGCCAGATTGACGGTCGCGTGCGACGGACGATTCTCGAGAATGCGCAAGCTCGTGGGGGTCGAAGGTGTGGGGGTCGCACCGCCGATGGACGTGGCGTGGTTTCGACTGCCGAAGATCTCTGGCGATCGCACCGAGGCGGGCGCCATCTATCTCGCGCGCGGTCGCATGATGGTGATGCTCACGCGCATCGACGAGTGGCAATTCGGATATGTGTTCCCGAAGGGCGATTTCGCGGAGTTGAAGGCGCGCGGGTTGGCGGCCTTTCGCGAGTCCGTCGCGGCCGTCGTGCCGTGGCTGTCGGATCGCACCGAGCTGCTCACCGACTGGAGTCAGGTACATCTGCTCTCGGTCGCATCCGATTGCCTGGCCCGCTGGCACAAGCCCGGTGTGTTGTTCATCGGCGATGCGGCGCATGTGATGTCGCCGGTGCTCGGCGTTGGAATCAACTATGCGATCGCCGATGCGGTGGTTGCGGCCAATGTGTTGCACGAGCCGCTGCTGCGTGGCGATGTCGGAGAGTCGCACCTGGCGTCGGTGCAGCGCCAGCGCGAGCGACCCACTCGCGCAGTTCAGCGCATCCAGACGTTCGTGCAGCGTCGCATCATTGCGCAGGCGCTGAGCGGCGAAGCGTTCACGCTGCCGCTGCCGGTCCGTCTGTTGCTGTCCACGCCACTGCTGAATCGATTGCCGGCGCGCGCGGCGGCGTTCGGCTTTGGCCGCCCCCGATACGCCGGGCCGATCTGATTCAGTCGTCCGCCAACGCGCAGATCGCGGCGCGATTCGAGAGCGATACCCCGCGCCGACCCTGCCGCAACGGATTGCGATCGTGACCGTTCGTGCAGTAGGCGAAGGAGATACCGGTTTCCGGGTCGGCCCACGCAATCTGACCGCCGGCGCCACCGTGCCCAAAGGCCAGCGGCGAGTTGGTATGCCCGTACCCGCGCGCATTGCGACGCTCGTCGCCGGCGATCACGACACCGAGTGCACGATGCACGGGCGTGCCGAAGTAGTCCGGGAAGTCCGTTCGGACGCGCAGCGCCTCTTCGAGGGTGGATTCCTTCCACAGCTTGCGGCCCGCGAGCGCAACACCCCCGTCGAGCAGCCCCTGATAGAAGAGGGCTATTGCGGCCGCGGTCGCGACCGCGCCGCCGCCCGGGATTGGTACGCGGCGCACCGCGGCGTCGTTGAAATTCGTGAGGGCCTCTTCGGTGACCTCGGTCACGGGCGGTTCCGGTACGCCGAGCGATGCGTAATCGGCGCTGGTCAATGCGCTGCCGACATGCACCACGTCCAGTATGCGGTGGTGTTCCGAGTCCG
This sequence comes from Pseudomonadales bacterium, assembly GCA_041620035.1. Taxonomy (GTDB): domain Bacteria; phylum Pseudomonadota; class Gammaproteobacteria; order Pseudomonadales; family Azotimanducaceae; genus SZUA-521. The sequence goes on along the minus strand of JBFKCZ010000289.1, from coordinate 3,182 downwards.
GGCATCCGAGGAAGAGATCGTCGATGCCGAGGGCGTCGATGATGCGTTGTTTCACGAAGGTCTCGAATGGTACGTGCGAGCGGCGTTCGATGATCTCGGCGATCACGTACATGCTCGATGTCGGGTGATACTCGAAGCGGGAGCCCGGCTCCCAGTTGAGGGTCCACTCGCCGAATCGTTCGAGCCTGCGCTTGCGATCGTGCCACTCGACGGGTTTGAACGGCGCGTGGGGAAAGCCCGCCGTATGGGTGAAGAGCTGCTCGACGCGAATGACATCTTTGCCGTGCGTGCCGAACTCCGGAACGATGTCGGCGACGCGTTCGTCGAGGGCGAGCTTGCCGTCCTGCATCAGCAGCCAGCCAGCCGCCGAGGTGATGGCCTTGGTCGCGGAGAACACGTTGAAGAGCGAATTGCGCTCCGCTGCACCGACCCAGCCGAACTGGGCGACGCGCCCGTGCCGGGCCACGGCGAACTGGCAGGCCGGCAGCAGGCCTTCTTCCACTTCTTTGGCGACGCGCAGCGCAAGGTCGCGCAATCCGGCGCTGTTCACGCCGACTTCTTCGGGCTTGACGGCGATCAGGTCTCTGGCGGCCATGTCGAATTCCTGTTGATGGTTGCAGGGGGCGGATCGGGCTCGAGGAATGTTACCCGGAAATTGCGGAACTGCGCCGCAATCCGGCATCGCGGAAGGTTTGCATTACACTGGGGGCTCATGCCGTAGCGGCTGGGTCGTTGGACGCACGCCAATTCATCCGTCAGTTCGGCCTGGCAATCCTCGTCGATTTGTGGGTTGCGGCCGCGGCATTTGTGACCTTCATGGTGCTGGTGGAAGGTCCCGAAGCCTACGAGAGCTTCACGGTACCGAACCGCTGGTGGGCCGCGTACTTCGTGCTGATGCCGGCCGCGATCGCGTATCTGCTCTGTCGCAGAGCACGTCGTTGGGCGGGCCCGCCGGCGAACCACGCCCGCATTGCGCGACTGATCTTTGCCGAGATGCCGTTGATGGTCACCGCTTATGTCGCCGGTGGCGCGGTGGTCGTCGTGTGGGGCGCCGCGATCGACGCTGCCTTACTGTCGCCTGGTCTGCTTGCGACCGTCGGCGGGGCCGCGCTCGCGGTCGTCGTTTACTGTGGCATACCGTTGTTCCTGCGGCTGCAGACCATCGCCGGTCGCTACCTGGGGCCCGATCTGCCGCCGCGCGTCCTGATTCCCGCGGTCGCGACGGTGTTCGTCCTCGCACTGGGGGTCGCCTTCGTGGCGTCGAGTTCGTTCCTCGTCTACGAGACGGTCGTCAAAGGTTCGCTGGATGCGAACAGCGTGCTCATCTGGTTGATGCTCATGGCCTACGCCGGCGTGCTTTGTACGCTTGCTTATCAGAACTACGCCCAGAGCATTCGGCCGATACAGGACGTCATGGCGCATCTGGCGTCGCCTCCCCGTGCCGACGTGAGCCCCGTGGTTGCGCGTTCGCTCGATGAAATCGGCGCGATGGCCGTGCAGATGAATCGCCTGCTCGTACAACAGGCCGATGCGCAACGCGCACGGCGCGCCAATCAGGCGCGGCTGACGATGTTCGCCGAATCGGCGGGAGACTACTTCTTCGAGCTGGATGCGAATCTGCGATTCACGTTCCTGTCGGATCGCTTCGAGTCGTTTTCGGGCGTCCCGAGGGATGAAGTGCTCGGCCGGACGATGACGGAGTTGAGCGCCAGACTCGGTGCCGAGGATCCGGCTGAACACGAGGGAGAACTCGCGAAGCGACGGGCGTATCGCAACTTCCGGGTGTCGAGCCGCCGTGCGGACGGGACGGAACTCCACCTGCAGATGAACGCGATTCCCCGCTGGGGGGCCGATGGGGCGTTTCTGGGCTATCTGGGTTCGGGTACCAACGTCACGGCAATCGTGGAGGCGCAGCAGACGTTGCGCATCCGCGAAACCGAACTGGCTCAGGCGCAGAAGATGGAGGCCGTGGGCCAGCTCACCGGCGGCATCGCGCACGACTTCAACAACCTGCTGACGGTGGTGCTCGGCAACCTCGAATTGCTGGAGGTGGTCACCGAGTCGGACCCGGAGCTCAAGCCGTACGTGCGCGCTGCGATTGCCGCGGCCAAGCGAGGCGGGGCGTTGACGCAGCGCCTGCTCGCGTTCTCGCGTCGGCAGGCGCTCAACCCGGACAGCCTCGACATGCTGGCGCTGCTCGATGACGTCACGGAGATGTTGCGTAGAACGCTTGGCGAAGACGTCGCTGTGAGCGTGCACGCAGAGCCGCGGCTGTGGCCCGCGTTCGTCGATCGTCACCAGCTCGAAAGCGCCATCGTGAATCTTGCGCTCAACGCACGTGACGCCATGCCGCAGGGGGGCGAACTTCGCTTCGGCTTGAGCAACCACACGACGGCAACGGAGCCTCGTCAGCACTTTGCGCGCATGCGCGTCACCGATACCGGGCACGGTATGGGCGAGGACGTACTGCCGCATGTGTTCGAGCCATTCTTCACCACCAAGGGTCCCGGCGAGGGCTCCGGGCTCGGGCTCAGCATGGTGCAGGGCTTCGTCAAACAGTCGGGCGGTGACGTCTTCATCGAGAGCGGGCCGGGCCGGGGCACGACCGTCACGCTGGATCTGCCTCGTGCCGATTGCGCACCGAGTCCCTCCGGGGTACGCAGTGCCGCGGTCGGTGGGTTGCCGGCATCAGAGCGCACTATTCTGGTGATCGAAGACGATCTCGGCGTCGGTGCAGTGGTGACGGAAGCGCTCGGGGACCTCGGTTACCAGGTCGAGATCGCCGCGGATGGCGAAGAAGCGTTGTCGCGTCTGGAAGCGCTGCAGCGGCTCGATCTGCTCCTGTGCGACATCGTGCTGCCTGGCCCGCGCAGCGGGATCGAGGTCGCTGCGGCGATCCGCGCACGCCGCCCCGGCTGTAAGGTCATTTACATGTCCGGTTATGCCCTCGACGAGATTCGACGCCGTGCGGGCGTGGGTCCCGATCTCGACATTCTGATGAAGCCGTTCCAGTTGACCGAACTCGCCGAACGCGTGGTACGCGCGCTCGACGCCGCCTGACGCAGTCCGGGTCTCCCAACCGGTCGTGTCTGTCGCGCGCATAGGCCTGCGCGCTTTCTACCGTTCGAAGAGTCGGGCATGCTGCGGGCACCGAAACGGGGGAGCGAACGTTGGCGGACATC
>JBFKCZ010000288.1:0-4556 GCA_041620035.1 Pseudomonadales bacterium | reverse complement strand
GAAGGCGAAATGACTGCGGTGCTGCAGGAAAATCTCACCGGTATTCGCGTGGTCCGCGCCTTTGCCCGCCAGGAGTTCGAGATCGGCAAGTTCGGCGCGAAGAACGCAAAGTTCCGCGATCACAACAACCGGTTGATTCGGCTCATGGGCGTCTACTGGGCGTCGCAGGATCTGCTGTGCAACGGCCAGATCGCGATCGTGCTGTTCTATGGCGCGCTCCTGATCGTCGACGGATCGATGACGGTGGGTACGTTGTTCGCGTTCCTCACCTACATCGGTATGGTGATGTGGCCCATCCGCCAGATGGGGCGCGTGCTCACCGACTCCGGCAAGGCCGTGGTCGCGCTCGGACGCATGAACGACATTCTCAGAGAAGTCGAGGAGAGCCTCGAACCCACGCCGACCCATGGTCGCGCCGACGGTGAGATCGAGTTCCGCGACGTGACCTTCGGCTACGACGAGAAGCGCCCTGTGATCAGCCACTTCTCGCTGCGCATCGCGCCTGGCGAAACGGTGGCAGTGGTCGGCGCGCCCGGTTCCGGCAAGTCCACGCTGATCCGCCTGCTCCTGCGCCTCTATGCGAATCAACATGGCTCGATACTGCTCGATGGCCGGGACATCAGCGAGGTGAGTCGGCACTGGTTGCGCAGTCAGATCGGCGTGGTGCTTCAGGATCCCTTCCTGTACTCGCGCAGCGTGGCGCAGAACCTGAGCGTCGGGCGGCCGGAAGCACCCCGCGAACACATGATTCAGGCTGCGGCCGATGCAGCCATTCACGAGTCGATCGAAGGTTTGGCCGAAGGCTACGACGCGATGGTGGGCGAACGCGGCGTTACCCTGTCCGGCGGGCAACGACAACGTCTCGCGCTGGCGCGCGCGCTGCTCAAGGATCCGCCCGTGCTCGTGCTGGATGATTCGTTGTCGGCGGTGGACACGGGTACCGAAGCGCGCATTCTCGCAGCGCTCAAGGCGCGCAAAGGTCGCCACACCACCATCGTGATCGCGCACCGCCTGTCTTCGGTGCGCCACGCCGATCGTATCGTCGTGCTCGATCACGGTCGGCTCGCCCAGATCGGTGACCACGCCACACTGCTGGCACAGCCCGGCGCTTACCGACGCCTCTGTGAGATACAGGGCACGCTCGACGACCAGATCGCGCGTGACGTGAAGCAATCGAAGAGCAGAAGCCATGTTTGACGACGCCAATTACGACGACGGATTCGACGAACTCGCGCTCGCCAAGCGCGTGCGACTGGGCCTGTGGAAGAAGTTGTTCGCTTACACGCGTCCCTATCGACGCGAAGTCATCATGCTCGCGGGGTTCGCGGTGCTGACCGCGCTGATGGACGTGGCCTTTCCACTCATCACGCGCGGCGTGATCGACGCCGTGGGGGCAGAGGGTTTGCAGGCCGATCTCTGGCCCTATGTCGTCGCGTACGCGACGGCGGCAACCCTGCTGTCGCTGTCGGTGGGCGGCTTCATCTGGGCGGGCGGCAAGATCCGCACCCACGTCAGTCATGACATCCGCCGGGACGGATTCGAAAACCTGCAGCGCCTTTCCTTTTCCTTCTACGACTTCCGGCCGGTCGGCTGGCTCATGGCGCGCATGACCTCCGACTGCGAGCGGCTGTCCAACATTCTCGCCTGGGGCATCCTCGACTTCGTGTGGGGGGTGACGATGATGGCTGGAATCGCAGTGGCGATGCTCGTGATGAATGCAAAGCTCGCGTTGCTCGTACTCGCCATCATTCCCGCACTCTTGTGGGTATCTGCCAGGTTCCAGAAGCGCATTCTTGGCAGCGCGCGCGAAGTTCGCCGCACCAATTCGAGAATCACCGCTTCGTACAACGAGAGCATCATGGGCGTGCTGACCTCGAAGGCGTTCGTACGCGAGTCGGCCAACCTCGACGAATTCCGCAATCTGACCAACGGCATGTACGACGCATCCGTGAGGAACCTGACGCAGGCGGCCATCTACGTGCCGGTGGTGCTGACGCTCGCGAGCCTAGCGACCGGACTTGCCCTGGCCGTTGGCGGCTTCGACTTGCTCGGTGGTGCCATCAGCGTGGGTACGCTCGTCGCGTTCCTCGCGTACAGCCGTCACTTCTTCGATCCCGTCGAACAGCTCGGACGCTGGTTCGCCGAGCTGCAGATGGCCCAGGCATCCGCCGAACGCATCATGAGTCTCGTCGAGGCCGTACCGGCCATCCGCGACGACGACGACGTGATCGAAGCGATCGCGCGCAATCGCGAGCTGACGGGTCGAGCCAACTACGCCGAAGACGGCGGAGCAGCCCGCATCGAGTCGATCGAGCTCAAGGGTGTCAACTTCGCATACGGCAACGGAACACCGGTACTGCGCGACATCGATCTTCGCGTGCGTGCCGGTGAAACGATTGCGCTCGTCGGACCCACGGGCGGCGGTAAATCGACGCTCGTCAACGTCATCTGCCGTTTCTACGAACCGACGTCGGGGGCGGTGCTGATCGACGGCGTCGACTATCGCAAGCGGGGCTTGCACTGGCTGCAGTCGAACCTCGGAATGGTGCTGCAGCAGGCCCACGTGTTCAGCGGCACGATCCGCGAGAACATCCGCTACGGAAAGCTCGACGCAACCGACGACGAGGTGACGCAGGCCGCCATCACCGCCGGCGCGCATGCGTTCATCGTCGAGATGGAGAAGGGCTACAACACGGAGGTCGGCGAGTCGGGCAGCAAACTATCCGCCGGTCAGAAGCAGCTCGTTTCCTTCGCGCGCGCCATTCTCGCCGACCCGCAGATTCTGGTGATGGACGAAGCGACTTCGAGTGTCGACACGGAAACCGAGGCGCGGATTCAAACCGGACTCGAGGCGCTGCTCGCCAACCGGATCAGTTTCGTGATCGCGCACCGGTTGTCGACGATCAGAAACGCGAGCCGCATCCTGGTAGTGGAAGGCGGACGAATCACGGAGGCCGGTACGCACCTCGAACTCATGGCGCGGCGCGGCCACTACTTCGAGCTGTATCGGCAGCAGAGCCTCAATCAGACCACCCAGACCATCGGTGAGCTTCATCCGCGGCCGGCGTAAGTACCGATGATCCGATCCGTGGCGGTCGTCGGCGCGGGAGCCGCGGGGCTGGTAACCGCGCGGGAACTCCTGCGTGCAGGATTCGAGGTCACGGTTTTCGAGGAGGCTCATGCACCGGGCGGTGTGTGGATCTACACGCCAAACGTGGAAACAGACCCACTCGGCCAGGTGGGTGAGCGGATCCACTCGTCGCTCTATGCGTCGCTGCACACCAACCTGCCGCGCGACATCATGGCCTTCGACGACTACCCCTTCGATTCATCGGGCGGGGGCCACGACGACTGGCCGCGCTTTCCCGAGCACACTCGCGTGCTCGAGTACCTGGAACGGTTTACCCGCGATTTCGATCTGGAACCGCACATCCAGTTTCGAGCCCGAGTGACCGCACTGGAGCCCACCGCGAGCGGGTGGCGGATGCGCATCGCGCAAGCGGACGGCGAAGCATTGCGCGAATTCGACGCCGTGGCCGTGTGCAGCGGCCATTTCGCAGCACCGCGCGTGCCGCAACTCGACGGTGCCGATGCGTTTCCAGGCACGCAGATGCACAGTCACAACTACCGGGAGCCATCGGCATTCCGCGACCGCCGCGTCGCGCTGCTCGGTACTTCGGCTTCCGGTCTGGATCTCAGCCGCGAGATCGCTGGCGTCGCCGCGCGAACCTACTGGTGCGGTGAACTGTTCGATGAGCTGCCGGATGCGCACCGGCACGAGGGTCGGCTGTCGCGGCTGCCCGCGATCGACGCATTGCGAAGCGACGGCAGACTGGTGCTGCGGGATGGCTCGACCACCGAACCCATCGATGATCTCGTGTACTGCACCGGCTACCACTATCGGTATCCGTTCATCGATTCGACACTGCTCACCATCGACGACAACTGGGTACAACCGCTGTATCGGGATCTGCTCCACATCGAGCATCCGACGCTCGCACTGGTAGGCGTGCCGTTTCGCGTGCTGCCCTTCCCCCTCTTCGAGATGCAGGCACGCTGGTTCGCCCGGCTGCTCGGCGGCCACTTCCGCTTGCCGCCAGCGAGCGCCATGCACGATCACACGGCCAGAGAGATCGAGGCCTTGCGTGCCAAGGGCGTGAAGCAACGGCACTTCCACCAGCGCACGATCGACTGCTTCGACTACCTCGACGCACTCGCGGACGAAGCCGGTGTGGCGCGGGCGCCGGCCTGGCGTCGGCAGACCGCCGCCGCCCTGCTGGCGGTGCTGGAGAAGTCCCGCGGTAACGCGCGCAATACACCGATTCCGCACTTTGCGCCGACGGTGGTGCCTGACGATTCCATCGCGCGCTAGCTTGCCTGTGGGAGCGGGCTTGCGCGCGAACTTAGCTCAGTAAGCATTCGGCCATTCGCGCCCAAGGGCGCTCCCACAGGGCCTTCGATGACTTTTCCAACATGCGCTTGTGGGAGCGGGCTTGCCCTCGAATAAACCAGTGATTCCCGGACGTTCGTTCGCGCCCAAGGGCGCTCCCACAGGG
>JBFKCZ010000287.1:0-4558 GCA_041620035.1 Pseudomonadales bacterium | reverse complement strand
GAATTCGATTGTGAAGAATGCGAAAGAACAGCGGTGGCCATTCGGCTTCCGGCTTGTTCGCATACTTGCGGGCCAGCGTCATCATCGCGTCCTGAACGATGTCCAACGCTTCGTCGGTGTCTCGAACGGCGAAGCGGGCCATCCGAAAGGCCCGCTGTTGCACACTCGTGAGGTATCGATTCAGCGCCGCTGCATCGGACATCCGCCGTATCCCCAGGAAGAAGTACCGGGGGCCCCTGCCCCCGGTCACGTCGCCCGTTCATGGCGCGACAAACTCGAACTTCGCTCTTGGTGTGGTCATCACCGCGTTCGGAACATTGTAGCGTCCATGCGCGTGGATGAGCGTCATACGACGTCCCGCATCGAGTTGCCGGGTCAGCTCGCTCACCAACCCGCCAAAGTCGCGGTACAGATGAATCTCACGCTGACCGCGTACCACCACACCGTAGATGCCCGCGGTCGGCGTCGGTTCGAGCGCAATCGAATCGCCATCTCGCAGGAGCGCTTGCGGCACACCGCGAACGGCTAGCCAGTAGCGCGCGCCGCTGAGATTCACATCGAGCCGAGCAGGCGCCACGGTAACGAAGGGATTTGCGGTACCGCCGCGATGAACCCAGCTCACCAGAAGTGCCGCGGCGTTGCTCTCGAGATCGACATCGACCACCGTACGCGCCAGGAAGTCGGGCGGTGCGGCACCGAATGCATTCACGAGACCGCGTGCGCGGGCCAGGTCGCCTTCGCTCAGGGTGGCGAGGCTCAGCGTTCCGGTGGCGATTTCGTAGTTCGCCGGATCGGCGTCGTCGGCCGATGTTCCACCCGTGCCCGCGAAGTCGAACGCCGTGACGCGCAACCCGTTCAGTCGCAGCAGGTCTACCACGAGCGGTGCGACGCTCTTCACCTGACCGGTGAGCGAACTCATCAGCAGGCGCACTCTGCCCTCCGTCGCATCGAGGGTCATGTCGTCGGCAAATTCACCGAATGCGACGATGCGCTGTCCAACCGAGATCGACAGGTGGTCCAACGCCACATCCGTCAAACGGCCAGCGGTCACGCCGGTAGCGTCCCCGACGAGCACTTTCAACGAACCACGGAACGCAACCGTGCCGTTGCTGCGGTGCAGGCGCGCGGCACGCACGGTCAGTTCATCACCCGAGCGCGCCGTAACCACGCCATGAACCACATCCGCATCGGACCAGGGAACGCTCGTGCCCGCCAACACGACGTCGGCGGTCAGTACGCGGTTCGCCACCGGACCCTGCGCGATCACCGGCGTGTCGACGGCAAGACGCGCGAGCGCATCGATGCCAGCCTGGCCGACATACTCGTCACCATCGATCTCGAATTCGGTCTCGGCATCGGTCAGAAAGCGAAACCGCCCGAAGTCCGACTGCCGGTGCTGGAATGGCCGGACCTTGAGCGTCACTGCGCTCGCAGCCGCATCGACGGACGCCAGCAGTCCGCGGACGCGGTGCTCACGATCGCGCTCCATTTCCGGAATCACGGTCAGGAACGGCTCGACGCGTACCACGGCGGGTGTTGCCGCGAGATCCACCGTGTTGGAAGCGTCGAGGTCGAAATCCAAGGTCACGTGCGCAGGCACGCCCGCCGCGATGCGCACAGGATCACCGCTTGGCAATTCGATCCGCACGTCGAAACGACCGAGCGCCGTACCGCTCGCATCGACGGGCAGTACCGGGACAGGATCGCCAGCGTCGTTCTGCGCCACGATCTCTGCGTTGGTGAAGTCGAGTCCGACCACCACGCCCGTGTAGACGCCGACGGGTACCGAGGCCACGGTGAAGAGTTCGGTCAACTCCACGAGTTCGGCAAAGTCGACCCGGGTCTTGAACGGCACCGTCTCGACCACGTCGCCGTTGGCCCGTCGCAACGCGATGCGCGTGACGTCCACCGTGTAGGTGAGGAAATCGCCTTCCGCATCGCGGACCGCGATCGTCACGTCGCCGAACGCAGCCGGCGCGACTCCGCCTCCGCCTGGGGCCGCACCACCCCCGCCACCGCAGCCGGCCAAACCTGCAAACATCACGGCCACGACAGCAGCGCCGAGCCGCCGTCGAATGGATTTCAGAGTATCGAACATGGTCGCCTCCGCGGCGTTTAGTGAACCTTCGTGTTCAGTAACGCGGGCGACGCGGAATGGTTGACGTGGGGTACTAGCGGGTGACTTCCGCGGGGTCCGCGACCGAAGGTCGCGGCGACTTGATCCGCTGTTTCGACTCCATGCGGCAGCTGTAGGCCGCAAGCACGGGAATCATGGCGAATCCTGCGAACAGCAGGCCCAGCGCATCGCCGCCCTGGCCCTTCAGATACCAATCGGAATCCAGGCCCGGGACCACGAGGAAGAAGGCGCCGAAGTAGAAGAACATCATGCCGGTGGTGGTAACGGCGAGAAACCGTATGAGATACAACGACATCGGGCGGCGAAGGGTGAGCACCGCCAGGGCGGCGCCCGCAAAATAGATGGCGGCCCACTTGGCGGGGTGGGGATCGTCGAGCTGCAGCGCGGTCAGAATCACCAGAATCGCGCCGATCAGCGCATTGACGAAAGCCATTCCTTGGGGCGCCCTCCGCGCTGATGCCTTTCCGCAATACTCATGGCCGCCCCCCGCGAGGTCAAGCTTTCGTAACTTTTCGTAACACCTGTGTTTCTAATCTTCGCACCGCGAGGATCAACCGATCCGCGCCGACTGGCCGCCGTCCACGGCCAGGCACACGCCGGTGATGAAGCGCGCCTCGTCGCTCGCCAGGAAGAGCGCGGCATTCGCCACATCCCACCCCGAGCCCATCTTGGCACCCAGCGGCACCTGGGCATCGCGATCGGCGATCAACTGCGCGCGATCTCGACCGGCTGCAACATAGCCTTCGATCGCCATCGGCGTGTTCATGAGGCCAGGCATGATGGCATTCGCGCGAATGCCATGGCGCGCGTTTCCGATGGCCAGCGATTGCGTGAACGCGTTGACCGCGGCTTTCGAGGTCTTGTACGCGACGATTCCCACCGAGCAGACAGCGGCGACCGACGAGATGTTGATGATGACGCCGCGCCGCTGCTCACGCATGACCGGCAGCGCATGCTTGCAGGCGAACACGACGCTCTTCATGTTGACGGAATGAATGCGATCCCATGCCTCCTCGGTGATGCTCGTGGGACCCGCGTCGCCAGCCCCTATACCGACGTTGTTGTGCAGGATGTCGAGCCCGCCAAAACGGTCGACACACGCCTGAATCATCCCGCGGCAGTCCGACTCGCGACTCACGTCCGCCGCGAACACCGATGCCTCGCCGCCGAAGGCTTCGATTTCTGCCAGTGTTTCCTGCGCGGCATCGGCGCGGCGATCGACGAGCAACACGCGTGCGCCTTCCTGCGCGAATCGAAGTGCGGTCGCACGACCGTTGCCGATCGTCGCGCCCGGCGTTTGTCCGGCACCAGCCACGATCGCGATCTTGCCTTCGAGACGTCCCTGCGTGGTCCCCATGGCGCGGCTCCTTAGAGGTCGAATCCCGGCAGGCCAGGGTCGGGCTGCACGCCAAGCGTGTTGAGCGCCATCGAGACCAGATTGTACTGACCAACCGTGAACACCAGATCCATCAGTTGCTGTTCGCTGAAGTGCTTGGAGAGGCCCTTCCACGTCGCATCGCTGATGTGGGCATCGGCGCGCAACTCATCGGTCGCGGTGAGCAACAGCGCATCGACTTCGCTCCAGCCGGGTGCTTTCGGACCCTCCTTGATACGCCGAATCTCGTCGTCGGACAGACCGGCGCGGCGCCCGATCAACACGTGCTGACCCCATTCGTATCCAGCTCGACACAGATAGCCGATCCGCAGGATCACGATTTCGCGTTCGCGGGCAGCCAGCGTGGATTTGCCCAGCACGTGGTTGGCGAACACCAGCCAGCGTTTGGCCAGGTGTGGGTGGTTCACCAGGGTGCGGAAGATGTTGTAGTCGCTGCCGCGCTCCACCAGTGGCGCCATGATCTCGCGGGCGGTGTCGTTCCACTCTTCGGGTGGCAGGGGCGGGATACGGGGTTTGGACAGTCGCATGGTCAAATTCTCTCTTCGGGCCCTGTTCCGGGGTTAAGCCTGCATTCTTCTTTATTTTCGGCATCAATGCACCACCTGAAATTTCTTGGATCAGTTCAGCTTTCGTTCAGTGTCATCGCGGTAGATTGGTTTCCAGCGGCAAACGCTAACCAGGGAGAACGACCATGAAACTGACAACTGCATTGATACTGGCCGTATTCGGTGTGGCCTCAAGCCAGGCGATGGCGGGCCATCACCTGGACGGTAAATTCGCTCACAAGCACGACCATCAATGTGCTCATGCGAGCCATCACCACAAGTCGAAGAAGAGCAGCAAGCACGCGCGGCACGAGCCGGTGTCCTACTCCTACCGGGATGAGCGCGGTGAGTACGGCCGGGTACTGAGCGTGGAACCGGTTTATCGCACCTATACGCGGCCGGCGAGAAACCCCACCTGCCTCAAGTGGCAGCCGGAGCGCGCGCAGCACGTGAGCTATACCGGCACGGTGCTGGGCGCCG
>JBFKCZ010000286.1:0-4589 GCA_041620035.1 Pseudomonadales bacterium | reverse complement strand
TCGGGTGCGGTCTCGAGCGATTCGGTGAAGTAGAAGGCGCCGACGATCCACTGCCACGGACCCTCGCTGGTCGAAAGCAGTTGGAACTCCTGGGTGAACTGGTCGGTCTCCATGGTCCATTCCTGAAGCTGAACAGGGTTGCTCGACATGTCGATGTCCATGGTCTGGTACCACTCGTTCTCGATGTAGCCCGTGATCGACACGAACTCGACGGCTCCCAGATTCCAATTCAGCTTCGCCGATACCAGCGTGTTCTCGAGATCGAGTTCTTCGCGGCGATCCTTGGCTACCTTGCGCGGGTTCGCGGGGTTGGGTAGCGCGCCAACGTACACAGGGATGCCCGTGAAAGGTTCCAGGCGCTTCTGACCCTGATTGCCTTCGTTCTCGAAGCGCTGCGCGGTCAGTACCAGCTCCGCATCGTCGTTGATCTCGAATGCGAGTTTGCCGCGCACCGCCCAGTTGTCAGTGCTGTCCGCATCGTCGCCGACGAGGTTGTCCTGGTAGCCATCGGCATTGTCGATGATGGCGGCAAAGCGTCCCGCCACCTTTTCACCGAGCGGACCGTTGACGACACCGCGAACACGGAAGCGGTCGTAGTCGCCGAGTGTGAGGTCGACGTTGGAACTGAACTGATCCGTTGGCGACGCCGTGAGTACGTTGATGGCGCCACCGGTCGTATTGCGTCCGTACAAGGTGCCCTGCGGCCCGCGCAACACCTCGACGCGCTCCATGTCCCATAGATCCACGGGCATCGAGGAGGGCTGGCCGACGTACATGCCGTCGACGTGATAGGCGACCCCGGGGTCGAAGCCCGCAACCAGCTGGTCCGAGCCGATGCCGCGAATGTACGCGTAGGTCACCGGGGACTGGGAGTTGTGGCTGATGAACAGGTTTGGCGTGGCGAACTGCAGGTCTTCGATCTGCTGGATGCCACGTCGATCCAGGCCTTCCTGATCGAATGCCGTGATCGCGATCGACGTTTCCTGCAGCGATGCCTCGCGCTTTTCCGCCGTGACCAGAATCTCTTCGATGACCCGATCTTCCGCCGCGCGGACGGGTGCGGTCATCGCCAGTAACGATGCCATCGACCCGACAACGGCAACACGCAGAACCTTCATCGGCACTCTCCCTCTCAACACGTTACATAACGGACGTTATATGATTCGTCCGAGAGGGCGCAAGTCCTAAGGTGAGTTGGCGTAGAGGCGGGCGACCGCTCGCTCAACCATCCCTACCATCTGTTTCGTGGTCATGCGACCACCCGACATGAGGAACTGAACTCCGATGCCGTCGACGAGCGCTACGAGGGCGCGTGCTTCCTGGCGGCTGTCGATGATTGCGGACAGCTCGCCAAGCGACTTCGACTCGTCGAGCATTTTCGCCAGCCGCCCGATCCACTCACGATAGCGACGGCGCTCTTCGGCGCGCATGTCGGTGCTGGCCTCGGAGTGGTACCAGAGCGCCAGCCAGACACGCCAGCTGGACGCCGATCGTTTGTCGGTCGGCAGCGATTCGAGCAACGTTTTCGTGAGCGCGGCGCGGCCTTTCTGGTCGACGTGGGCCGAGCGCATGCGGTCGCGCACTTCCTCACCGAAGAAGTCGAGGGCCTCGCGGATCAGCTCGTCTTTGTCGGAGAAGTAATGAACCAAGGCTCCCGTCGTGTAGCCAGCCTTCTTCGCGACCGCCCGAAGGTTCGTATTCGCGAGCCCCTGTTCCATGATCGTCGCGTACGCTGCAGCGATGAAGTCGCGTCTGCGCGCGTCATGATCGACGATCTTTGGCAAGCAAAAGCCTCCGATGTGGACCCGCGATTAGACGCGTCGCGTCAGAACAGCGCAACCGGGTTGGCGGGCGATCCCGTCGCGCCGGGGACCTTGAGTGGCGCAACCGTCAGCAGGAAGCTGTACTGACCAATCGATTCGCAGTAGCGCGCGAGGCGCTCGGTCTCCAGGTTGTGCATGAGCGCCATGCCCATGCCGCAGATTCCCAGGTAGTGGATCGGGATTGGCCACATCGTTGCATCCGACCAGTTCGGTTGGGGGTCGTTCATGCCGTCGCTGCCCAGCACCGCAGTATCGTGCTTGCGCAGCCACAGCGCGCATTCGGGATGCAGACCGGCCAATCCCGCCGCCCCCGGGTCGAAGGGACCCTCGGCTAGCTTGCGGCGTTCACGACCGAGATGGACGATGACGATGTCACCCGCTTCCACATCCACCTTCTGCATCGCGGCAGCCGCTTCCAGATCGTCGCAGCCGATGCGCACTTCTCCGGCCAGATACGGCACCCCGTGCAGGCGGGGGATGTCGAGCAGTACGCCGCGCGTCACGATGCCGTCTTCCATCGGCCGCAGGTCGTTGCGCAACGCGCCGGTACTCTTCACGTCGGACACCGGAAACCCGTTGTACATCCGGTCCTTGACGAAGACGTGGCACAACGCATCGATATGGGACGTCGCAACGCCGTGGCAGGCGACACCGAGATAGTCCAGCGCCACGGCCAGTCCCGGGTAGCCGGGATAGTTCGCGTCGTCACCGGCCCTCATCATTCGGTGCTCGGCCGGCCACGGATTGTCCGGCGCCGGCGCGACGGGCCACGGATTTCCCAGGCCGATGGCGACGCCGCGCGCGACTTTGGCGGCGGCTCTTCGGCGCTTGTCTTCCGTGATCAGATTCAACGCGCCACGCTGATCGTCGGCACCCCAGCGATTCCAGTTGTTGACGCGTTGCCAGAGATCTTCGCAATACGCGTCGGTAACGGCAGGTAGATCTTTCATCGGCAGCTCAAGCGAAGTAGGGAATGAATTCGGAACCTATGAGGCGCATCGACGCGAGGATCTTCTTCTGCGGGATTTCGCCCATCTGGAGCAGACACATCAGACGGTCGACACCGATGTCTCTGAATTTCGCCATCTTCGCGCGACAGGTTTCGACATCGCCGATGATGACGGAGTCGATGTCGCGGATCACATCGAATATCTCTTCGTTACTCGGCTCTTCGCCGGCGAATTCCCGCTTCAGCAGGGCGATCACGGGGTTCGGATCGGTGACATCGCTTCCGTTGGGGGTCTCGGCACTCTGCAGCGCAGCGTGCGACTGCCGCGAACGCGGGTCGGTCTGGCCTCTGATCGCCTGATAGAAGATCTCCCGCGGGACGTTGAAGACGCGCGGTGCGGAACTCACATACCACAGTGCCGATCGCGGCGCCCCGCTTGCGATTGCGGCTTTGGTCGACTTCGCGGTGTGCACAAACGTGAAGACACCCGTTTGATTGTTGATGGCGCGCCCGGCTGGCGAGTTACATGTGCGAATGGCAGCCCGATACGCCTCGATCATGCCCGCGAGCGCGTCGAGCGGTGCAAACAGCGTAGTCCCCAGCACACCCACACCGAGTTCGCCCGCGCGCTGAAACGAAGGTGGGCTCGAGCACGTGTGCCAGAGTGGCGGGTGCGGAGACTGTACCGGCTTCGGCTGAACGCTGCGGTTGCTGACGTTCCAGCGCTCCGAACTGAATTCGAACGGATCTTCGCACCATGCCTTGGGCAGCAGATGGGTCGCCTCCACGAGATCCTCGGCTGCCTGGGTTTCCGAGATCTGGAAGGTTTCCCATTCCTTGCCCCCGGATTTCGCGAGCCCCGCCTCGACGCGGCCACCGCTCAAGTGATCGAGTACGGCGACCCGCTCCGCCGCCCGCAGGGGATGGTTGATCTTGAAGGGCACGAGTATGCCGGCGTGGCCGACCCGCAGTTTCTTCGTCGCCAGCGCTATCGCAGTGAGAATCAGCTCGGGTGTCGAGCTGTAGCTGAAGTCCGGTGTGCAGTGGTGCTCGACCTCCCACCAGCAGGAGAAGCCGAGCTTGTCGGCGAGCTTTGCCTGCGCGATCGATTCATCGAGCAGGGTTGCGAAGCCCCCATTGGCATCACAATCGCGCTTTTGTATTTCGGAGAAAACATCGAACTTCATGAGGGCCACCGGTTTACGTAACGTACGTTATAGTACAGTGGCGCAACGATTGTCGAGGCGGGCGAAGCTTCCGAACACCATCCCGTCGACGCAGCCGTGACCTGCACGCGCCAAGCACCCTACAATGCGCGGCTTCCCGTCGAACGACCCACGCTTGAATACCTCGACCGACAGACACGATCGATTCCCGGCGCTGCGTCATCGCAATTTCACGCTGTTCCTCGCTGCCCGCGTGATCGCCACCCTGGCGGTGCAGATGCAGAGCGTTGCCATTGGTTGGCAGGTGTATGCCATCACCGGCGACCCGCTCGATCTCGGACTCATCGGGCTCGCCCAGTTCCTGCCCTTCGTGGTTCTCGTGCTTCCAGCGGGACAGATTGCAGACCGCTTCGACCGGCGCGCGATCGTCGCCCTGTGTTACGCAACCGAAGTGCTGTGCGCGCTGCTGTTGCTCGCCTTCACGTTGACGGGGGCGGCCGAGGTCTGGCCGGTGTTCGCGGTGCTCGTGCTGTTTGGTGCTGCGCGCGCGATCGCCATGCCCGCATCCCAGGCCCTGACACCGAACCTCGTGCCCCGCGAAGCATTCAGCAACGCGGTGGCTTTGAACTCGTCGGCATTCCATGTTGCGAC
>JBFKCZ010000285.1:0-4613 GCA_041620035.1 Pseudomonadales bacterium | reverse complement strand
TTCATCATCGGCGGCAGCCGCGTGATGCTCGCCTTGGCTGAGTCTGGTCTGCTTCCCGACGCATTCGCCCGCATTCACCCGCGCTACAAGACGCCCTACGTCGGCATCCTCGCGATCGGTGTCGCCGCCTGCATTTCACCTTTCTTTGGACGCACCATTCTCGTGTGGTTGATCAACGCCGGCAGCTTCGCCGTGGTCATAGCGTATCTCTTCGTCGCCGTTGCCTTTCTCGTACTGCGCAAGCGCGCGCCCGACATGACGCGGCCCTTCCGGGTGCCGGCGGGCCGTACGGTGGGCACGCTCGCGGTTCTCATGTCGATCGGCCTGTTGCTCGTCTACATGCCGTGGAGTCCCTCCGCGCTCGCCTGGCCGCAGGAGTGGATGATGGTGCTGGGTTGGATCGCCCTCGGCGTCGTGGTTTGGATTTTCCGGCGAGCTAGATCAGTCGCATCTGCCCCGCCGGATGCGGGGGCACGAACAGATCGGATCTGAGGGAAGTCGACTCGCGGCCCTCGAGTCCCGCGCGCCGACGGGCTGCATCGAATCGCGCCTTCAAGAGGTCGGCGAATGGACCCGAGCCCCGCTGGCGGCGGCCGAACGCCGATTCATACACACGTCCCCCATGCAGCTCTCGCATCAGGTTCATCACACGCGAGGCCTTCAGGGGTGCATGGGCATCGAGCCAGGCGGCGAAGATGTCCTTCACCTCGTGGGGCAGCCGCAGCAGCACGTAGCCGATGGACCGCGCGCCGGCTGCCGCGCTGGCTGCAACGATCGCTTCGATTTCATGATCGTTGATGCCGGGTATGACGGGCGCCACCATGACACCGACCGGGACGCCCGCATCGCTGAGTGCGCGCACGAGCTTCAGTCGCACCCCCGGTGCTGCGGCGCGCGGCTCGAGCGTGCGCTTGAGATCGGCATCCAGGGTGGTGATCGAAACCATGACCGAAGCCAGGCCGTCGACCGCCATGGCAGCAAGCAGGTCGAGGTCGCGTTCGATGAGCGCCCCTTTGGTCACGATGGACACGGGGTGGTGGCACGCCTCGAGCACTTCCAGCACGCGGCGTGTGACCCGCAGTCGACGCTCGATGGGCTGATAAGGATCGGTGTTGGTGCCCATCGCGATCGTGCGGCAGCGATAGCCGGGGCGCGCGAGTTCTGCCACCAGCAGTTCCGCCGCATTCGGCTTGTGGAAGATCTTGGTCTCGAAGTCGAGGCCGGGCGAAAGGTCGAGATAGGCGTGGGTCGGCCTCGCAAAGCAATACACGCAGCCGTGCTCGCAGCCCTTGTAGGGATTGATCGACTGATCGAAGGGCACGTCGGGGGAACTGTTGTGGGTGATGATCGTGCGGCTCGCGTCGATGCGGACTTCGGTGGCGGGACAGGGCTCCTGATCGGGCTCGGTCCATCCGTCGCTTTCGACCACGCTCCGCGCGCGCTCGAACCGGCCCGCGGGATTGGACACCGCCCCGCGGCCTTTGCGTGGGATATTGGGCTGCTCCATGCACTCGCCACTTAACTGTATGTGCATACAGTATCAGCGCCATGGACAGCACGGCAACCGATCCGGTAGCGTGAGCGTTTAATTCACGCGCATTCGAGGATTCCATGGCAGATCTGATCATCCGGGGCGGCACACTCATCGACGGCAGCGGGGCAGCGCGCCGCGAAGGCGACGTGGCCATTACCGATGGCTACATCACCGCCGTCGGCGATGTCCCGGGTCGCGGCCGAAGGGAGATCGACGCCAAGGGCGCACTCGTCACTCCGGGTTGGGTGGACATCCACACGCACTACGACGGCCAGGCCACCTGGGACCCGGTGCTCGCGCCGTCGAGCTGGCATGGCGTCACGACCGTCGTCATGGGCAATTGCGGCGTCGGCTTCGCGCCGGTGCGACCCGGCGGCGAGAACTTCCTCATCGAGCTCATGGAGGGTGTGGAAGACATTCCCGGCACCGCGCTCACGGAGGGCATGGACTGGCGGTGGGAGTCGTTCCCCGAATACCTCGATGCCCTAGAAGAACTCGACCGCGCGATCGATGTCGGCGCCCAGGTACCACACGCCGCCGTGCGCGCCTACGTGATGGGCGAGCGCTGCAACGCCCACGACGATGTGCCAACGAAGGCCGAACTCGACGCCATGGCCGAAATCGTGCGCAGCGGTGTGCAAGCCGGAGCGTTGGGGTTCTCCACCTCCAGAACGCTGCTGCACAAAGACAAGCACGGCATCTACATGCCCGGCACGTTCGCCGGCAGCGACGAGATGCTCGCCCTCGGGTTGGCCATGAAGGGGCTGAACCACGGCGTGTTCGAACTGGTCTCCGACCATCTGGGCGACGACGACGAATGGCAGTGGATCACGCGCTTCGCCAGGGAAACCAAACGGCCCGTGACCCTGGTGGCCACTTCGGCGGCGGCGTTCATGGGCAACAAGATGTTCAACATCGCCGAGCAGGCGCGTCGCGACGGCATCGAGGTGCGACCGCAGATCGCGGGCCGACCCACCGGCGTACTGCACGGCCTGCAATCGAACTTCCACGTCTTCATCGGCCACCCCACCTATGCCGCCGAAATCAGCGGTGTTCCCCATGCCGAGAAGCTGGCGCGTCTGCGCAACCCGGAAACCCGGGCCAAGATCCTCGCGGAAGAAAGCCGCATCGGTAAGACCCTGATGGGTGTGACGCTGCGTGAACTGCTGTGGCAGGTGTTCCCGCTCGGCGAGCGACCCAACTACGAACCCGATCGCGAACAGAGCATCGCGGGGCTCGCGCAAGCCGCCAACGCCGATCCGTTCGCGCTGATGTACGACCGCCTCATCGCGGGCGATGGTGAAGAACTCTTCTACCAGCCACTCGGCGGCTATCAGGGCTACAACTTCGACTTCTTCAAGGCATCGCTCGAACATCCCAACGTGGTCTTCGGTCTGTCGGACGGCGGTGCGCATTGCGGTGTCATCGCCGACGCTGGCATGCCGACGTTCATTCTCACGCACTGGGGACGCGACCGGACGAAGGGCGACAAACTGCCCCTCGAGTTCCTCGTTAGGAAACTGTCCGCGGACACCGCCGCAGCCTACGGTTTGAACGATCGCGGTCGTCTCGAACCCGGCCTGCTCGCCGACGTGAACGTGATCGACTTCGAGGCGCTGTCGTTGCATCGTCCTAAGGCGATCTTCGATCTGCCGACCGGCGGCAAGCGCCTCGTGCAGCAGGTCGACGGCTACCGGAACATCGTCAAGCGCGGTGTCGTGACCTTCGAGAATGGCGAACACACGGGTGCCACGCCCGGTCGCGTGGTTCGCGGCGGTCGCTAGCCTTTGCATCGTGCGCCTCGTGTAGCCGCGCGGATCGCGTTCGTCGGCGCTGCCCTGCTGGCAGCGCTGACGGCCGCTTCGGCCGGCCTCGACGACACCCGCATTCGCGCCGCGGACACCGATCCCGACAACTGGCTCGCGCACGGGCGCACCTGGTCGGAGACGCGCTTCAGCCCCCTGGCCGACATCGATCGCAGTAACGTCGGCGAACTCGGTCTCGCCTGGCATTTCGCAACGGGCACCACACGCGGCATGGAGGCGACTCCGATCGTCGTCGATGGTGTGATGTACGTGAGCTCTGCGTGGAGCAAAGTGTTCGCGCTCGACGCCGCATCCGGCCGCGAGCTCTGGCGCTTCGACCCGAAGGTGCCGGGTGCAAAAGGCAGAGATGCCTGCTGCGACGTGGTGAATCGCGGCGTCGCTGTGTATCGCGAGCGGGTGTATGTCGGCGCGCTCGATGGCCGCCTCATCGCCTTGGACGCGAAGACCGGCACACCGGTCTGGTCGGTGCAAACCACCGACCCCGCGAAGCCGTACACCATCACGGGCGCACCGCGCGTCTTGAAGGGCATGGTGGTGATCGGCAACGGTGGCGCCGAATTCGGCGTACGCGGCTACTTCTCCGCGTACGACGCGGATACCGGCGACATGAAGTGGCGGTTCTACACCGTGCCACCCGCGCCAGGCATCGCCGCCGAACATCCCGAGGTGGAGGCGGCGCGCCGGACGTGGTCGCCGGATTCCCTGTGGGAAACCGGTCTCGGCGGCACGGTGTGGGATTCCTTCGCCTACGACCCAGAACTCGACCTGCTCTACGCCGGCGTCGGCAATGGCTCCCAGTACAACCGCGCGCAGCGCAGCCCTGGCGGCGGCGACAATCTCTACCTCGCATCGATCCTCGCGGTGCGCCCCGACACCGGCACCTTGGTGTGGCACTACCAGACCACACCGGCGGAGACCTGGGACTACACGGCGACTCAACACATGGTGCTGGCGGATCTCACGCTGGGCGGGGAGCGCCGCAAGGTGCTGATGCAAGCCCCGAAGAATGGCTTCTTCTACCTGCTCGATCGCGCCACCGGAGAACTGTTGTCAGCCCGCAACTACGTCCCCGTGAACTGGGCGAGTCACGTCGACCTCGAAACCGGCCGGCCGGTGGAAACGGGCGCCGGTGACTGGAGCCGTGAACAGAAATACGTCATGCCTGCGATCGTCGGCGGCCACAACTGGCACCCCATGGCGTGGAGTCCGGCGACACAGCTCATGTACATCCCAACCATCCACGAGGTTTACCC
>JBFKCZ010000284.1:0-4617 GCA_041620035.1 Pseudomonadales bacterium | reverse complement strand
TCGCGCGCGGCGGCCTGCGCGGCACTCTCCGATGGATAACTGCCGAAGACGACCACATACCACGGCGATCCATCGCGCTTCGTTTCGAAGCTCGCAACCTCGGTGCCCGGCTTCTGCCTGCCGATGAAGGCCTGCCACCGCTCTTTGTTCGACGTGCCGAACAGCTGCAGGGTGTAGTTGCCCTCGGGCTGATCTAAAACCCATTCCACACCGTACGGTCCGCCGCGTGCCGGAGCGGCGGCGACGGGCTTGGGCGCGGGCTTCGCAGCAACAACAGGCTTCGGTGTTTCCGGGACCACCACTTTGGGTCGCTCTGCAGCGACCGGCTTGACCGCCTCAACCGTCGGCTCCGGCGCGCTTGCCGGCGTTGCTACGGGCTCGGGTTCGGGAGTCTCCGGCGGCACATCCACCTGCTGCGGCTTTGGTGCATCGATCGGTGCCGAAGGCGAGGTGGCGACGACATCGGGTGCAGCCGGGGTTTCCGCAGGTAGATCGAGCGACTCGGTCGCGGGTGCCCCGGATGCGCTCGTCTCATCGGCAAACGCGTCGCTCGAATCGGTAACCGTCGATGCGCGCTGCTGATAACTCGACCATACCAACCAGGCGCCCGCCACACCGGCAATGAGCAGGAGTGCGAGCGCCCGATGCACGCGAGGCAGGAACCGGCCCTCTTCTCTGATGGTGATATCGCCGTTCAGAAGTGCGGACGCGATCTCGTTGATTCGGCCGGGAAGACCACCCGATTGCTCGAAGATGAGCTTCAAGTGACTGCCGGTGAACGGCGAGCGGCCGCCGAATCCCGCTTCCTGCAGCCGATACGCGAGGTAGGCACGCGTATCTTCTTCGTTGAATGGCAACAGTCGAATCTCGTGCCACGCGCGCACCGAGGTCATCCGCTTGGTTGCCTTGTCCAGCGTCGCGATGAAGTACGACTCTGCGAAGAACACGATGCGCAGCGCATCGTCGCTTGTGACGTCCACGAGCTGCAGCAACTGCTCCAGCGCGCGCAACTCCAGCAGATGCGCGTCGTCCACGAGCACCAGGCAGTGACGGCGCGCTTCGCCCTGTTCTTCGACGTGCACCGTGATGAGCTGCGAGAGTAACTGTGCGTTCGCATTCGCGGGCGAGGCAACTCCGAAGCCCTGCAGCAGGCCGTGCAACACCTCGCGCGTGTCGCTCGTCAGATTCGCATTGATGCGGGCCGCCTTCACACCCGTATCGAGGCGCGCCGACAGCGCCCGATACAGGCTCGACTTGCCCACACCACGATCGCCTGTCACGGCCAACAGCCGACGTGACCAGCGGCTCAGATGCCGGAGTTCCTCGAGCTGACGTCCGCGGTGACCGCCGATGAAAAAGCCCTGCGACGTTCCGTCGAAGGGATTCGCTGCGACGGCTTCCCCGGGCATCAGCGCTTCATCCACCACAGAGGTTCTCCCCGGCGTCGAGTGTCTGGCGCAACAGCGCGGCCGGCACATCGTCGGTCACGACGACCTCACCCAGACCGCGAATCAGCACGAGTCGCAACCGGCCTTTCGTGACTTTCTTGTCGTGACCCATCACTTCGAGCATGTCGTCCGGCGCCAGTCGATTCGCGGGTATGGTCGGAAAGCCGAACGCGTCGACGAGGCGGCGCAGGTCTCTCGCCTGGGCTGGGTCGAGCCAACCCATACGACACGACAAGTCTGCGGCCATGAGCATGCCGAGGGCTACGGCTTCGCCGTGAAGCCACTCGTAATCGGTCAGTACTTCGATGGCATGGCCGAAGGTATGACCGAAATTCAGAATCGCCCGCTCGCCGCTTTCGCGCTCGTCGGCCGCAACGACCTTGGCCTTGATGGCACACGAACGGGTCACGATGTGGGTCATCGCTTTGCCGTCGCAGGCCATGATCTCGGCCCGCCGGTCGTCGAGGTAACGATACAGATCGGGATCGCGGATCACGCCATACTTGATCACCTCGGCGACACCCGAGCGAAGTTCCCGCTCGGGCAACGTCCGTAGCACGTCTGTATCCGCAACGACGAGTCGCGGTTGGTGGAACGCACCGATCATGTTCTTGCCGCGGGGATGGTTGACGGCCGTCTTGCCTCCCACCGAGCTGTCTACCTGCGCGAGCAGCGTGGTGGGGACTTGAACGAATCCCACTCCCCGTTGATAGGTGGCGGCCGCGAAACCGGTTATGTCGCCGACCACCCCGCCACCGAGGGCGATCAGCGTGGTGCCGCGATCGTGCCCGTGCGCCATCAACGAATCCATGATGCGCTCGTAGGTGTCGAGGGTCTTGAAGCGCTCACCGTCGGGGATGATGCAGGTGTCCACGCGAACATCGCCCAGCGATTGCATCAGAGCCGGGAGATAGAGCGGCGCCACGGATTCGTTGCTCACGATCAGAGCCCGCCCCGACGGGATCGCGCTCACGATACTCTCGCTGTCGCTCAGCGCACCCGGCCCGATCAGGATGGGGTAGCTGCGCTCACCGAGGTCGACACGAATTCGATCAGGCATGAAGCCAATCCGCGCGGAGTCTGCTGGCGATCTCAGCGGCGAGTGTCTTCGCCGAGCGGCGGTCGCCGCAGAAGCGGTAGTCCGCGATCCCCTCGTAGAGCGGGCCGCGCTCGCGGAACAATCGCTCCAACGTCGCGCGTGCATCGCCACCGCGCAAGAGGGGTCGCTTGCGGTCGAACCGGGTTCGGTCGACCAGACGTTCGATCGGTGTTTCGAGAAAGATCACAGTGCCCCTCTGGGAGAGATGGTCGCGGTTTTCCGCGCGCAGCACCGCACCTCCACCCGTGGCGAGTACGATGCCGGTGCGCGCGGTGAGTTCGTCGATCACCTGCACCTCACGGTCCCTGAATCCCGCTTCGCCTTCGACGTCGAAGATCCACGATACATCGGCGCCGGCGCGCTCTTCGATGACCTGGTCTGCATCGAAGAACTCCAGTCCGAGTTCCGCTGCGAGATAGCGTCCCACCGTGGTCTTGCCCACGGCCATGAGCCCAATCAGAAAAACGTTGTTCTGCTTCGAGGACATGCTGCAAATAGAAACGGCGCCTGGAGGCGCCGTCAGTCTATCGGTAGGTTCACGCAAAGCCCAGCCGTTCGGCGGGGCGCTTCCGATCACCTCGCCGTCAACGAATCCTGCACGATCCTCGGAGTGATGAAGATCAGCAACTCGGCCTTGTCGTCGCGCTCGAGCGTTCTTCGGAACAAGCGGCCGACGAACGGCAGATCGCCCAGGAACGGCGTCTTGCTGACCGACCGCGTCGTCTCGTCCTTGAAGATGCCACCGAGTACCACGGTCTGACCATTGTCGACCAGCACCTGGGTCGTGATCTCGTTGGTGTCGATGCTCGGCACGTTGTTGAAGATCTCGCCTACCGTGTCCTGGTTGACCTTCAGATCCATGATGATGCGATCGTCAGGCGTGATCTGCGGTGTGACTTCGAGCGACAGCACGGCTTCCTTGAATGAGGTCGACGTGGCTCCGCTGCTCGAAGCTTCCTGGTAGGGAATCTCGGTACCGGACTGTATGACCGCCTTCTTCTTGTCGGCTGTGATCACCTTCGGTCGAGCGACCACCTCGGCGCGGCCCGTTGTTTCGAGCGCGGACAGTTCGAGGTCGATGAGATAGTCGGAGCCAGCAAGACCGATGCCGAAGCTCGACGCGCCCGCCGCGGCAACCCCGAGGTCGACGACGAGGTCATCGGGCGACGTGATGTCGCCGGTTCCGGACACGACGATGTTCTGCAGTTCGTTCAGCGTCGTCAGGCTGCCGCCGTACTTGAAGGCACGGCCATTGTTGATGTCGTAGCCACCGCCGCCCCAGCGAATGCCGAGCTCCTCGGAGAAGTTGGTGCTCGCGGTGACGATGCGCGCTTCGATGAGCACCTGCCGCACCGGAATGTCGAGCTGGGAGATCACGCGACGAACCTGCTCGAGCCGATCCGACGTGTCGGTGACGATGATGGCGTTGGTTCGCTCGTCCACGATCGCGCTGCCGCGTTCGGAGAGCATGGACTTTTGCTGGCCGCCTGCACCACCCGCGGTACCACCTGCGCCGCCGGCTGCACCGCCGCGGGGGTTGAACAGCTTGTACAGTTCCGCGGCGTTCGCGTATCGAATCTGCACGAACTCCGTGACCAACGGCGCCAGCTCCGAGATCTGTCGCTGGTTCTCGAGTTCGAGTTTCTCCCGCGCCGCGATTTCGGCTGCAGGCGCGACGAGCATGACGTTGCCGGTCTGACGCTTGTCGAGACCCTTGGTCTTCAGAATCAGTTCGAGCGCCTGATCCCAGGGCACGTTCTTCAGTCGCAGCGTGATGCGCCCCGATACCGTGTCACTCGCGACCAGGTTCAGGTCGGTGAAGTCGGCGATCAATTGCAGTACCGAACGGACTTCGATGTCCTGGAAGTTGAGCGAGAGCTTCTCACCCTTGAACTTGAAGATGTCATCGCGCGTTGCGAGTTCTTCCGGCGTGATCGGGCTCACGTCCACTGACAGCGTCTGATCGGCCTGATACGCGAGGTAGTCGTAGTTGCCCGTCGCCGAAACGGTGAACGTCACGTGCGGCCCTTGTTGCACCGCGTCCACGACCTGGACGGGGGTCGCAAAGTC
>JBFKCZ010000283.1:0-4632 GCA_041620035.1 Pseudomonadales bacterium | reverse complement strand
GCTTCACTGCATCCATGCGTTGTTCGCGCAGCATCTTCACAGCGACGTCTACCAGATCGCGCACGATGGATTCGACGTCGCGGCCGACATAGCCGACTTCGGTGAACTTGGTCGCTTCGACCTTGATGAAGGGGGCGTTCGCGAGCTTCGCCAGCCGGCGTGCGATCTCCGTCTTGCCGACTCCGGTAGGCCCGATCATGAGAATGTTCTTCGGCGTCACTTCTTCACGCAGCACGTCGCTCAGCTGCATGCGCCGCCAACGGTTGCGCAAGGCGATCGCAACGGCGCGCTTGGCTGCGTCCTGGCCGACGATGTGCTTGTCGAGTTCGTGCACGATCTCGCGTGGGGTCATGACGCTGGGCAATGAATCGCTCACGTTGCGGCCTGCGAAGTTCCGAGAGTCTCCACCGTGACCTGGTGGTTGGTATAGACGCAGATGTCTGCGGCGATCGCGAGACCTCTGCGTACGATCGCGACAGCGTCGAGTTCGGTTTCCTCCATCAAGGCACGTGCAGCCGCCTGGGCGTAGGGGCCGCCGGAGCCGATGGCAACCAGATCGTGTTCAGGTTCGATCACATCGCCCGTACCGCTGATCAGGAGTGTGGTCGAGGCATCTGCCACGATCAGGAGGGCTTCGAGGCGGCGCAACGCACGGTCCATGCGCCACTCCTTCGCCAGTTCGACGGCGGCGCGGGTGAGGTTCCCCGCGTACTTCTCGAGCTGCGCTTCGAAACGCTCGAACAGCGTGAACGCATCCGCCGTGCTGCCGGCGAAACCGGCGAGCACCGTGTCTTTGTGGAGTTTCCGCACCTTGCGGGCATTGCCTTTCATGATGGTCTGTCCCATCGACACCTGGCCGTCGCCACCAATGGCGACCTGGCCGTTGCGTCGGACGGAGAGAATCGTCGTTGCGTGGAATGTTTCCATGACTTCGTTGCCTCAACCGGTACCCGGCTTGCGCGCGAGCAAGAGCGGGTTGATGTTCTGCTCGCGCAGCTTGGTCATTGCGCGGCGCATGTCGCCTTCGCGCTGGTAGGGTCCGACGATGACGCGGTGCCGGGTGAGCCCGCTCGGCAGAGTGGCTTCCGTGGTGTTTGCTTCGAGGCCCGTCAGCAGCACCGAGGCCCGCAATCGCTCCGCATCCGTCCGATCGGAGAACGATCCGATCTGGAGCCAGTACTCCATCGGCTCGGCCTTCGCGCTGTGCGGGGTGAGGGTCTCGTAGGGCTTGGTGTTGACGCTCACCTCGCCCTTGGGCAGCGAATCGAAGAACTCGAAACGCGGCGCGTCAGGCGGCGTCGCGGTTGGCGAGGGCTTCGCGCGGGTCGCCTCGACGTCGTCTTCCAGCAGATCCGGCAGGAGTGCACCGGTCAAAGTCAGCGCGATTCCAAACGCGAGTCCCGCACCAAAGCTGCCCCATGACATGCCGCCGCGGCGTCGATGCGATGTCGTTCGTCGAGAATGGTTCGCCATGGCTCCAGTAAACAGACTCCGGTAAATGCATGGTGGGGGCGCATGATAGCGGTGGCGGCGCCTCTTAGACCACGTTGGAGACCCTGTCGACCACGTCGGAGACCCTGTCGACCACGCCGCAGACCATTCAGACCATGTCGAAGGGATCCACATCGAGCGACCAGCGGACATTACGACTGCGCGCGTCCCCCGCAGCCTGCGTGAGTACGCTGAGCGCGCGCGCCAGGCGCCGTCGCTCCGGCGCGATGAGGGCGGCTTGAGTGCGATAGCGGTCGGCTCGACGGGCGAGCGGTGCGGGCACCGGGCCCCAGATCTCGATGTCGCTGTCGTCCCTGACGGGGAGCAGTAATCGGGTGAGGTGCGCGAGGGCCGCGCCCTGATCCGGGGCCTCGGCGCGCAACAGGGCCATAGCGCGGAATGGCGGCAATGCGGCCGCGCGGCGATGCTCGAGCTCCAGCGCCGCAAAGCCGTCATAGCCGCGCTCGACGAGTGCTCGCAGCATGGGATTGTCCGGGTTGTAGGTCTGAATGAGCACCTGGCCGGGTCGCTCTGCGCGCCCCGCGCGTCCCGCAACCTGCTCGATGAGCTGCGCCGTGTGTTCCGGCGCGCGAAAGTCGGCGCTCGCGAACCCGGCATCCGCATTGAGGACGCCGACCAGCGTGACCCGTGGAAAGTGGTGGCCTTTGGCCAGCATCTGGGTGCCCACGAGGATTGCCGGCTCCTCCCGATGCACGAGGGCGAGTTGGGCGCGCAGATGGGCCTGACTGCGGGTGGTGTCGCGATCGATGCGGATGACCTCCACGTCGGCAAAGGTCTCGATGAGCCCCGCTTCCGCGCGCTGCGTACCGAATCCAACGGGCCGCAAGGTTTCGAAGCCGCACTCGCCGCACTGAGTCGGAATGGGCGCGCGCGTGTCGCAGTGATGGCAGCGCAGCCCGGGCGGGCGCTGGTGGACGGTGAACGGCATTTCGCAGCGATTGCAGGTTGCGCTCGTGCCGCATCGGGTACACAGGTAGCTCGGCGCGTAGCCGCGCCGGTTGATGAAGATCAGCGCCTGATTGCCGGCCTCGACGTGGGCGCGGATCGCCGCGGTGAGCGTGTTGCTGAGCCCGTTGTTGAGTGTCTGACCGCGCAGATCGATGAGGTCGAGGCGAGGGGCAGGCGCGGCTCCCGTGCGTTGGGTCAGGCGCAGGTGGCCGTATCGGCCGAGTTGCGCGTTCGCGAGCGTCTCGAGCGCCGGGGTCGCGGTACCGAATACCACGGGAATCGCCAGGTCCTGGGCGCGCTTCGCCGCCAGATCCCGCGCCGAGTAGTGGAATCCGTCCTGTTGTTTGAAGGAGCCGTCGTGCTCCTCGTCGACCGCGATGATGCCGAGGGTTTGGAATGGCACGAAGATGGCCGAGCGCGTGCCGATCAGCACCCGGGTGCGCCCGGTTCGGCAGCCTTCCCATGCCCGCGCGCGCTCGAGTTCGGTGAGGCCGGAGTGATAGGCCGCGACGCCGTCGAAGCGTGCCTCGAAGCGCGCCAAGGTCTGTGGCGTCAGGGAAATCTCGGGTACCAGTACGAGAGCCTGCTCGCCGCGTCGTAGCGCTGCGGCGATCGACTGCAGATAGATCTCGGTCTTGCCGCTGCCCGTGACGCCGTGCAGCAGAAAGGCGCGAAACTGGCCGCTCGCCGCCGCGATGGCCGCGAGCGCCTCGGCCTGCTCGGGGACCAGTACGTGTGGACTGTCCGCGATGCGCAGTGGATGCGCATCTGCGCTTTCAAACGCCTCGGCGAGCCCCTTCGCCGCCAATGCATCGAGAATCCGGCGTTCGAAACCGAGGCGGGCCATGTCGTCCTGACGCGTGGGGCCCTCCCGCTCGAGATGGTCGAGAGCCGCGCGCTGCTTGTGCGCGCGCGACACGACCGCATCATTGTCCGCGGTCGTTGGCCGCCACCACGTTGCGGTGAGCGCCGGCGGGTTGCGGCCGTCGCGCAGGTACCCCGGCAGTGCCGCAGACAGCACATCACCCACCGGGTGGTGGTAGTAGTCGGCTGCCCAGAGCAGAAGGTCGAGCAGGTGTCGCGACAGAAGCGGGGGCTCATCGATGATGGCGGCGATCGGCTTCATGGGGACGTCGGAGCGCGACTCGGGAGCAACGCTCACGCAGATCCCGACACACTCGCCGGACCCGAACGGAACCCGCAGGCGCGCGCCGGGCCGTGGCACCGGGAGATGCGACGGCAAGAGGTAGTCGAACAGACGCCGCAAGGGCTTCGGTACGGCCACCCGCACGACGGTCTGCGGCATCGCCGTCACGGCGTCGCGCGGCTCCGCGTCCGCGAGCGGCATGGTTGCACCATCAAGCCGCTCTGGTAGACTGCGCGGCCTTTTCGGACGTTCACAAGCGGTCCCGCGCCATGAAAGCAGACACTCACCCGCAATATTCCGAGGTCAAGGCCACCTGCAGCTGTGGCAACGTCATCGCGACCCGCTCCACGCGCTGCGAAGATTTCCACATCGACGTCTGCTCCAAATGCCATCCCTTCTTCACGGGGCGGCAAAAGATGCTCGACTCCGGCGGTCGAGTCGAGCGATTCCGCAAGCGTTTCGGAACCCGCGCTTCCAAGTAGTTCCCCATCGTGCCCGCGGTGCGGGCACCATTCTCGCCCCAGCTACTCTAAAGGCTTGCGCTCCCGACGGGAGCCGGCATGCTTAATGCGTTCGTGTGCGCCGACGGCGCCCGACGCAGGCGCGTCAGACGAAGCTGGGATAAGAGGGCGTGTGAAGGGAAAGTGCGAGTATCAAAGGTAAAACGCGGTGCCGCCGTGCTGGCGGTTTGGCTGTTGGCAGCGGGACTCGCGCACGCGGGCCCCGGCAAGGAAATGTACGAGGAGTTCGCCAAGCAGGGTGCGCTGCTCGACGATCCGCGCTGGCAGGCCTACGTTCAGGCAATCGGTGATCGCCTGCTGGCGGTGAGTTCCCATCCCAACGAGAAGATCATCTTCTACGTCGTCGACAGCGCTCAGGTGAATGCGGGCGCGCTGCCGGGCTACGTGTTCGTCTATCGAGGGCTCCTCACCTTCGTCGAATCGGAGGATCAGCTCGCTTCGGTCATCGGCCACGAGATCGGCCACGTGCTGGCCCGGCACTACGAACAGCGGCGCAACAGCCAG
>JBFKCZ010000282.1:0-4645 GCA_041620035.1 Pseudomonadales bacterium | reverse complement strand
GACGAGATCGTGCGCAGCCCCAGCGGCAAGGCCGACTACCGCTGGGCCAAGGCACAAGCTAGTTAGTACCCACGAGACACACATGAGGAACGCAGCATGGATCCGTTGTTCGACCTGACAGGCAAAGTGGCGCTCGTCACCGGCGGCAGCCGTGGGCTCGGTCGGGCCATGTCGCTCGCGTTCGCGGCGCGTGGCGCGGACGTCATCGTCGCGAGTCGCAAGATCGACAGCTGCGAAGCCGTAGCGGCCGAAATCGAGAAACTGGGAAGGCGGGCGCTGCCGTATGCGTGCCACCTCGGGCATTGGGACGAGATCGGCGGTCTCGTCGATGCGGCGTATGCGAAGTTCGGCCGGGTCGACATTCTGGTCAACAACGCCGGCATGTCGCCGCTGTATCCCTCACTCGACGCGGTCAGCGAAGAGCTGTTCGACAAGGTGCTGTCTCTGAATTTGAAAGGGCCGTTCCGCCTCTCGGCGCTGGTTGCCAAACGCATGGCGGAAGGCGATGGGGGCAGCATCATCAACATCTCGAGCACTGCGTCGCTGAATCCCAGTCCCACCTCGGAGCCCTATGGCGCGGCTAAGGCGGGGCTCAACGCGATTACACGGTCGTTCGCATTCGCGTATGGGCCCAAGGTGCGGGCGAACTGCATCGTCGCGGGCCCATTTCTCACCGACATCTCCAAGGCCTGGGACATGGAAGCGTTCGAGAAGCGCGCGGCCACCAACCTGGCGCTGCGCCGAGGCGGCGAACCCGAGGAAATCGTCGGTGCGGCGTTGTACCTCGCCTCGGATGCCGCCAGTTTTACGACGGGGACTCTCATCCGTGTGGATGGCGGGACGCCTTAGTCGGGGCTACCCTATAGGGGCTTTGCAGGGGATTCCGCGATGGCTCGGCGCGAGGATGAGCTGTTGAACAACTCGCTCGACGATGTGATTCATCTGCTCGAACGCGAAATCGAGCGGTTGAAGGAGTCGCTGACGCTGTTCCGCCATTCCGACCGACCCGACCGCAACGACATCGTTCGCTGGCACATCCGCACGCTCGACGAGCGTCAGGATGCACTCGAGAGCATGAAAGCGCTCATCATCGAAACCCGGTCGCCCGACTCGACTCACTGATTCCGGGCAGCCAATCCTGCGACGATCGCATCGACCACCGCACCCGTGTGGTCCTGCCCGGTCAACCGTTCCACGGTCTGCAGCCCGCCCGGATTGGCGATGTTGAACTCGACGATCCACGGGTGTGCCATGTCGACTGCCGCAAACCCGGCGCCCTGATCAGCGAGCCATCGTGCGCAGCGTGAACCCAGCTCGGCTTCGGCGGGGCTGAGTGCCGTCGGCTCCGCGGTGGCATCCGCCGCGAGATTCGCGCGGTGATCGCGCTGCGGCAGGCGCAGGTAGCTCGTGATCACGCGCCCAGCGGCGACCAGCAGACGTTTTTCACCGTCTTCCACGGCCTCTACGTAGCGCTGCACGACGCAGTAGCGGGATCGGTCGTGGCCGGTGAGCGATTCGAGAATGACGTCGAGATTGGGGTCATCACCCGTCAGCCGGTAGACATCGCGACCGAAGCTGCCTGCCGCGGGCTTCGCGATCCACGTTCCGCCGCCGGCCACGATCGACTTCAGCAGTTCCGGGTTGCACCCCGCGTGAGTTTCCGGGTGATGTTCGGCCAAAGGGCCCATGGGCAGCATGTACTTGGCGTGCAGCTGCAGGAGCGCACCGGGGCTAACGACGAACTTGAGGGGCGATACCGTGTTGAGCAACTGCATGCGATCGAGGAACGATGCGCGCTCACCGAGGCCCAGTATCCAGATGAGATCGAACGCATCCGTCGACCGGGTCGCGATCCGAATCTCCCCGGCCTGCAGGCGAACATCGTTGTGGTCTGCCACCGCGACCTGCCAGCCGCGTGCCGCGAACGCGGCGGGCAGACGCCGATGATTGTCGTTGTGTGCGTCGCCTCGGGTACTGACCAGAAAACAGATGGACGGCATGTGGCGTTGGGCTCTTTGATTGTGGTGCGTCGCGGGGACGTGGAAATCCCAGCCGAGTCGAACTCCGTGGCCGACGGCTGAGACTACCTTGAGGTTCGTTGGAGGAGTAGCCATGTGGCCGCCGCATTCGATATGCGTTCTATGCTTGCAAGCGGCGGCTTGATTAGACTGCATGCCGGCAATCCACTGGTTCCGCCCTTGTCGCTGCTGGGTGAACTGAAGCGTCGGAAGGTCTATCGCGTCGCGACGGCCTATCCCGTCATCGCGTGGGTGATCGTCCAAGTCGCCGAAACTGTCTTTCCATTATTCGGCTTCGACGACTCTCTGGCTCGTGGAACCGTCATCGCGCTGGCCATCGGCTTCGTTCCTGCGCTGGTCGTGACTTGGCTCTACGAACTGACACCGCAGGGTCTGCGCCGGGAGCGCGCGGCCGAACCCGACCTACCCGCTGACCTCGCGTCCAAGCACGATGGGGCCGCCAAGACGATGGATCGATCCATTGCTGTGCTGCCGTTCAGCGACCTGTCGCCGGCTCGCGATCAGGAGTACTTCTCGGATGGCGTCGCCGAGGAGTTGCTCAACGTGCTCGTCGCGATTCCGGAGCTGCGCGTCATTTCCCGCGCATCCGTTTTCGCCTTCAAGGGCAAGCAGATCGAGTTGCCGGAGATCGGCCGCCGCCTGGGCGTCTCGTACGTGTTGGACGGTTCGGTCCGGCTTGCCGGTGGGCGCGTTCGGATCAGCGTCAAGCTCATCGACGCGCGCACCGACACTCACATCTGGTCCGAACGCTACGACCATGACATCGACGACATTCTCGCAATCCAGGACGAGATTGCGGCGCGTGTCGTCGACAAGCTGAAGGCGACGCTGGTTCAGCCGGTGGCCGTCACTCAGGTTCCGTCGGAGGCCTACACGCTTTACCTGCGCGCGCGGCACGCGAGCGATGCGGGTGGCGAGTTGAACATGCGGCGGGCGCAGTCGCTCTACGAAGCAGCACTCAACATCGCGCCGCAATACACCGCGGCGTGGACCGGACTGTCGATCAATTTCTTTCGACTGGCCACCGGGCGCACGACTCCCATGGCCGAGGCCTACCGCCAATCCCGAGAGGCGATTGAGAGGGCCCTGCAGATCGATCCTGGCTATGCACCTGCGCATGCGCACTCGGCGTGGTTGGCGATGTTCGTCGAGCGCGATCTGGCGGCTGCCGCGCGCAGCCTGAATCGGGCGTTGCGCCTGGCACCAACCGACGCCTGGATCATCGGACGCGCGGCGGCACTGCTGTACAACCTCGGACGTGTCGACGACGCGATCACACTCGGCGAATACGAGATATCGCATGACCCGCTGTCGGTGCCGGCATGTTGGAATCAAGGGATGCGTCAGCTCGCAGCCCGCAGATGGCGCGAGGCCGCCGACTCGTTCGCGACGGTACTCGAACTGGCTCCGGAGAAGCCGGGCGCACGTGCCGCGCTCGGTGAGGCGTTGCTGCGAATGGGAGACCTCGCGGCGGCGCGCGCCGAGATCGAACGCGAAACGGACGCGGCATCGCGATTGCTCGGACTTGCGCGCCTCGAGTTCGCCGTGGGCGATCGGCTGGCTTCGGATCGGGCTCTCGCACAGGCAATCGAGCAGCACGGAGAAGATGACCCGGCCGGGATTGCGAGCGTGCTCGCCTACCGGGGTGAGCGGGATCGGGCATTCGAATGGCTGGCAAAGGTGGCATCGCACAGCGCCTACGGATGGCTCGGTGAAGAATTGCAGAGCGCCGCGTTCGACAACCTGCGGGAGGACCTCCGCTGGCAGCCGGTCCTCGAAGCCCACGGACTTGCGCCGAAGCAGCTAAGCGCCGTGGCATTCGCGGTGAGTCTCCCGGACCGGCAGCGGCCCGATGCTGCGGCAATGCGATGAACGAGCCGCCAGCGCGCCGTGCGAGCGCGCAAAGGGGGCATCAGGTTCCACATGTTAAGATCCGAAAGAGACAGTATTCGTAAACCGACATGGGTCTGCCCGATTTCAGCCTGAAGCCTCATCAGATACCGGTATTCGAACCGCCGGTGGTCGATCGCGCCGAGGTTCAGCAGCTGAAAGCCGAGATCGCTGCCTTGCTCGAGGCGAAAAACGCAGTGCTCGTGTCGCACTACTACGTCGACCCCGACATCCAGGATCTCGCCGAGGAAACGGGCGGCTGCGTTGCCGACTCGCTCGAGATGGCACGCTTCGGCCATGCGAGTGCCGCGACCACCCTGGTCGTGGCTGGCGTGCGGTTCATGGGCGAGACGGCCAAGATCCTGGCGCCCGACAAGAAAGTGATCATGCCGACGCTCGAGTCGACCTGCTCGCTGGACATCGGCTGTCCGCCGGCGGAGTTCGAAGCGTTCTGCAAAGAGCATCCGGATCGTACCGTGGTGGTCTACGCCAACACATCCGCGAAAGTGAAAGCCTTGTCCGACTGGGTCGTCACATCCAGCATCGCGCGGCCGATCGTCGAACACCTCGCCGGCAAGGGCGAAAAGATCCTGTGGGCTCCCGACAAGCACCTCGGTCACTGGATTGCGGTCGAGACCGGCGCCGATATGTTGCTGTGGAACGGCGCGTGCATCGTCCACGAGGAGTTCAAATCCAAGGCGCTGCGCGATCTGAAG
>JBFKCZ010000281.1:0-4647 GCA_041620035.1 Pseudomonadales bacterium | reverse complement strand
TCGGTCAACCACGGGCTCACGTCGGTGCGCCCACGCTTTCGGTACCCGTGAATGCCAGTTCATCCGGCTTGCAGACGAATCGGATGGCGGGAATCACGACATCACCGAGCGCCGACGACGCCGAAACCATGCGATAGGGATCGAGGCGCGGTTGCCCCCATGCCTCGGCATCGAACGCGCCCAGCGTCGCCCGCAGCCGCTCGACCCGGGTTGGCCCATGCTCGGGTTCGAGCTGCACCAGCCGCAACCCCCGAGGCGTGTGCGCCAGGTTGATCGTGCTGGTGTACTGCACGTCGCTCGCGCTCATCGGTTCCGGATCGATGGCGTTCACTTCCAATGCGACCCTGTCGCCGACGCGCACCGAGGCGGCCACGGCGTCATAGCCATCGCGCAAGCCAACCTCACCGACGCGGGCCGGGAAACCAAGCAGTGAGCGGAGCGCCTCGCACGCCGACGGCGTCGACACGATCACCCCCGTCGTGAAGCCACGTGCACGCACCCCGCTGCGGCAGGACACCCGGGTCATGGCGAGATTGAATGCGCCCCACGGGCTGCCTCCGACACGCCAAACCTGAATCGACAGCGCCGGCGGAATGGTTGGATGCAGGCTCGGCGGCAACACCGATTCGCGCGCGCGATTGCGCATTTCCATGATGACCTGCAGACACAGCACGTCGTCGAATTGCAGCGGCTCCGACCCGAACGATTCGATCGTCGCTGCACCGCGGGCGAGCGCCTCTACGTCTGCCGTACCGACCAGCACCGATCAGCGCCCGGCCCGGGCTGCGTAGCCCGGAATGGCAGCGGGCGTGTAGACAGGCGCATCGGCCTCCGCTTTCGATCTGAATTGCGGCATGACTTCGCGCGCAAACAGCCGCATGCTTTCGAGCACCAGTTCCTGCGGCACCATCTCCATCGCGTTCAGCAGGAAATTGATGCCGGTGACGCCGATCGACTCCCAGCGCTTGATCACGGCGACGAGATGCTCCGGATCACCCA
The DNA here is from genome assembly GCA_041620035.1 of Pseudomonadales bacterium. Classification (GTDB taxonomy): domain Bacteria; phylum Pseudomonadota; class Gammaproteobacteria; order Pseudomonadales; family Azotimanducaceae; genus SZUA-521. The sequence goes on along the minus strand of JBFKCZ010000281.1, from coordinate 3,648 downwards.
CGCCGACACCTTCGGGCAAGCCCTTGGCGACACTCGGATCGTCAGCCGGCGCCTTCTTCGCCTTCATGGCAGCGCCGACGTTGCCCAGCATCTGATACGCACGCGTCGGATACGCCTCGCGAGTCCAGTACAGGTGCGCGTTGGCGACGTTGAAAGAATTCACCATCGGCACACCCACGGTTCGCGCCTGCCGGTAATCCTCGTGACAGTAGAGGAAGTTCATGGTGTGAACCTGATCGTTGATCACGCCGCCCACGGGTTCGCATCGCGCGATGCGGCGGTGGTACTCCTTGGTGCGCCGTTCCTGCTCTTCATAGCTCGCGGCCGAAACGCCAAGGCAGCCGAGGCCACGATCCGCGGCATCGAGCTCCGTGCCTGGGCTCGTCACGGTTACCCACATTGGTGGATGCGGATCCTGCAACGGCTTCGGCAACACGTTGCGCGCCGGCATGGAGAACGCCTTACCCTGCCACTCGAACTCTTCCTCAGTCCACATCTTCGGCAGTACGCGTACGAACTCATCCCACGTCTTCTTGGTGTCGTCGGGGTTCACTTCGAATCCACCGAGCTCGGTCCAGGTCGACGAGCGCGCCGTGCCGAACTCGAGCCGGCCATTGGAGATGATGTCGAGCGCCGCGGCGCGCTCGGCGACACGAATGGGATGGTTCATCTCCGGTACGCACACGACCGCGCCATGACCCACGCGAATGCGGCGGGTCTGCGCCGCAACCGCCGCGAGGAACACCTCGGGTGACGAGCAGTGCGAGTACTCTTCCAGGAAATGGTGTTCCACCGCCCAAACGTGATCGAAGCCCAGCTGGTCGGCCAGCCGGCACTGTTCGAGCGCGTTGTGATAGACGAGCGCCTCGTTGGCGCGGGTCAGCGGTCGGGGCGTGGACAGCTCGAAGAAGATGCCGAACTTCATGCCCGCTAGCGCCCCTTGAACGTCGGTTCGCGCTTCTCGACAAAGGCTTTCACGGCACTGCGGTGGTCTTCGGTCTGTCCGCAATGCACGTGGTGAGTGGCTTCCAGATCCATGCAGTCGTCGACGTCCCCCGACGACAGCGCACGATTGAAGTTCTCCTTCATGTAGCGGTAGGCCACCCCGGGACCGCTCGCCAATCGTTGGGCGATCTTGCTGGTTTCGGCGGCGAGCGCCTCCGGGTCGCATACCCAGTTCGTCAGACCGAGCGCCAACGCATCGTCCGCACTCAACCGATCGGACAGGTAGTAGAGCTCGCGCGCCTTCGCCGCACCAACGAGCTGACTCAGGAAGTAAGTGCCACCGTAGTCGCCCGAGAATCCGACTTTGGCGAACGCGGTCGTCATGACTGCGGTTCTGGCCATGATGCGCAGGTCGCACGCAAGCGCCAGCGACAGCCCAGCACCCGCTGCGGCACCAGGCAGGGCCGCGAGCGTCGGCTTCGGCATCTTGTAGAGCTTGCCGGCCGTTGCACGCTGGTTGAGGCGCTGGCGATGGATCGCGCCGTCGATGGTGTTGTCACCCACCGTGCCGTCGCCCCGCGCCGCCATGCCTTTCACATCACCGCCGGCACAGAAACCCTTACCAGCGCCCGTGAGCACGAGGCATCGCACCGCCGGATTCAGTTCGGCATCCGCCAGCACACGCGCCAATGCACCGGTCATCTCGCCCGACATCGCGTTACGCGCTTCGGGTCGGTTCAAGGTGATGGTGAGCACGCCATCATCGAGGCCCGCGAGCAGATGATCCGTGCCGGTATCTATTGTCGTAGCCATGTCGTTCCCTCCCGTTCCAGAGCCTTTGTCAAAACCGTTCGCACCCAGGCAGGGTGTCGAAAAAGTCATCGGAGTCACTGTGGGAGCGCCCTTGGGCGCGAACGAACGTAAGGATCATCGGTTGATTCGCGGGCAAGCCCGCTCCCACAAGCTTCGGTCGGACTTTAACAACACCCTCCAAAGGGCGCTCCCACACTCCAATCACAACGAAGCGAAACCCTTGCCTTCCTTCACAAGACGCTCGAGCAGCGGCGCCGGCTTCCACGCATCGCCGTACTCGGCGTGAAACTTCTTGATGTCGGCCAACACGTTGGCGAGGCCCTGCTTTTCCGCCCAGAACATCGGTCCACCAGTGACTTCGGGAAAGCCATAGCCATTCAGGTAGACGATGTCGATGTCGCTGGCGCGGATCGCAATGCCATCTTCCAGGATACGGCAACCTTCGTTGACCAGGGGATACAAGCAACGCTTGAGCACCTCGTCGTCGTCGATCTTCCGACGCTTGATACCGAGTTCGGCGGAAGTCTCTTCCACCATCTTCACCACCTCGGGATCGGGCGTGCCGGCGCGGCTCGTGCCGCCGTAGATATAGAAGCCGCGGCCGTTCTTCTGACCGAAACGTTCGAGTTCACACAACTTGTCGGCGACCCGCGCCGTGATCGGTACGTCCTCCGGCTTCATCTTGGCGAGTTTGCGCGCCCGCCAGCCCAGGTCGAGACCGACCAGATCGTTCATCTGGAACGGGCCCATGGCCATTCCGAACTTCGTGAGTACGCCATCTACCTGGTACGGTGTCGCACCCTGCAGGATCACTTCACCGGCTTGACGGGTATAACCGCCCAACATGCGGTTGCCGATGAACCCGGGCGCATTGCCGGACAACACGGCGAGCTTCTGCAGCGTCTTGCCCAGCTGCATGGACGTGGCGATCGTTTCCTTGCTCGACGCCTTGCCGCGCACCACTTCGAGCAAGCGCATGATGTTCGCTGGCGAGAAGAAGTGCAGGCCGATGACGTCCTGTGGACGGGATGTCGCCGCCGCCATTCGGTCGATGTCGAGTCCGGAGGTGTTCGAGGCGATGATCGCGCCCGGCTTCATCACCTTTTCAAGTTTCTCGAACACGGCGACCTTGACGTCGAGGTTCTCGTACACGGCTTCGATGACGACATCGGCCTTGCCGAGGTCGGCGTAGTCGAGGGTGCCCCTGAGCAGTTTCATGCGCGCTTCGAGTTCGGCTTGCGTGATGCGCCCCCGGTTCACCATGCGGTCGTAGTTCTTGCGGATCACGCCGAGACCACGGTCGAGCGCCGCCTGTTCCATCTCGAGGATCGTCACCGGGATACCGACATTAGCGAAGCACATCGCGATGCCGCCACCCATGGTGCCGCAGCCCACGACCGCCGCCGAGGCGATGCGTTTGGTCGGCGTGTCCTTCGGCACATCGGGGATCTTGGCGCACTCGCGTTCGGCGAAGAACATGTGAATCAGCGCTTCGCGCTGGGGATGCGCCAGGCACTTGGCGAAACATTCACGCTCCACGCGCATGCCGGCATCGAAGTCGCCCTCGTTCACCGCGGCTTCCACACAGCGAATGATCATCTCCGGCGCAAAGCGGCCACGCATCGTGCTCGCCGCCTGCTTGCGTGCATTCGCAAACAGTTCTGCGTTTCCGCGATCAGCATCGATCTTTGCGGTTTCGTTGCGGATCTTGCGCAGCTTCGAGCCCTTGGCGACGACGTCGTTGGCGAACTTGACCGCCGCGTCCACGACATCGCCATCGGCCACGACATCGACGATGCCGAGTTCTTTGGCTTGCGGTGCGAGCAGCGGATCGCCGGATAGAATGAAGTCCAACGCTTTCTGCGCGCCTACGAGACGTGGCAGCCGTTG
>JBFKCZ010000280.1:0-4656 GCA_041620035.1 Pseudomonadales bacterium | reverse complement strand
GACGATGCGATCGCGATCTTCGAGGCCTATCGCGACTTCAGCATCGAGATTCTGCAGCGCACGCGCGGTCTCAAGCTCAAGATCAAGAATGCCCCTGCGTCGGCGTTCGTCGAAGGCCACATGGTGGAAGGTATCCGCCAGCATCTGTTCGCCGTGCTTCGCGATCTCGTCTACATCGGTACGGAAATCGAGAGCAGCGACCGCTTCGATCTGAGCACGAGCCTCGGAATCACCGACGCGGTGTTCCACATCTTGAAGCAGGCGCGCGTGCTGGTACCGGATCTGAAACCCAACCTGGTCGTTTGCTGGGGTGGGCACTCGATCACGCGGGAAGAGTACGAGTACACGAAAGAGGTGGGTTATCACCTCGGTCTGCGCGGGCTCGACATCTGCACGGGTTGCGGACCTGGCGCCATGAAAGGGCCGATGAAGGGTGCGGCGATCGGGCACGTCAAACAACGCAATGCCGCCGCTCGCTACGTGGGTCTCACCGAACCCGGCATCATCGCGGCCGAACCTCCGAATCCGATGGTCAACAATCTCGTCGTGTTGCCGGACATCGAAAAACGCCTCGAGGCGTTCGTGCGCATGGGCCATGCGATCGTGATATTTCCGGGCGGCGTCGGAACCACGGAAGAAGTGCTGTACCTGCTTGGATTGCTGCTGCACCCGGACAATGCGGGGCAGTTCTATCCGGTGGTGTTCACGGGACCCGAGTCGAGTCGCGCGTACTTCGAGAGCCTCGATGCGGTCATTGCGCTGACGCTGGGTGAGAAGGCGCGCGACCTGTACGAGATCGTCGTCGGCGATGCCCAGCTCGCGGCGCGACGCGTGGGCCGACGCATACGCAAGGTGTTGAGCGGGCGTCGCAAGACGGGCGATGCGTACTACTTCAACTGGTTGATCAAGATCCCGTACTGCTTTCAGGAGCCCTTCGAGGTGACGCACGAGAGCGTCGCCGGGATCGAGCTGCATCGCGGCCTCGCGCCGCACGATCTGGCTTGTCAGCTGCGACGCGTGTTCTCCGCGATCGTCACCGGCAACGTGAAGGAGAACGGGCGCAGGCTCATTGCTGCGCGGGGCCCGTTCGAGATCCGTGGTGAGGCGGAGCTGATGGCCGCGCTCGATGGCCTGTTGCGCGACTTCATCGTGCAGGGCCGCATGAAACTGCCGGGATCCGTCTACGAACCATGCTATCGCGTGGTTGCGTCGTAGCATCGTCGAAACCGGATCGCGCTGCGCGCCTCGACAGCCATCGGTTCGATCTGGCTCAATGCGTCGCATGAGCGCGATCACTCCAGCGACCCATCGATGAGCGCACCAGCCTGGCTCGAGCGCGCAGTCTTCTACCAGATCTATCCGCAGAGCTTCTACGACGCCAATGGCGACGGGATCGGCGATCTTGCCGGCATCGAAGCGAAGCTCACGTACCTGGCCGATCTCGGCGTCAACGCGGTGTGGATCAACCCATGTTACGTCTCGCCGTTCCGCGATGCCGGATACGATATCGTCGATCACATGCGCATCGACCCGCGCTACGGGACCGGCGAAGACATGGATCGGCTCATTGCCGCCGCGCATGATCGCGACATCCGCATCTGCCTCGATCTCGTTCCTGGCCACACATCCGATGAGCATCCGTGGTTCAAGGCGTCGTGCGATCCCAACCCGAATGCGATGTCCGACCGGTACATCTGGACTCACAACCCCTGGGTCAAGCGCGACGGCGAGATCGACTTCATCAGTGGCACCACCGATCGGTCGGGTGCGTATGCGATCAACTTTTTCGCACATCAGCCGGCGCTCAACTACGGCTTCGAAGCGGCCGAACGCGGCTACCAGCAACGCCCGGATGCGCCGGGTCCGCGCGCGACCCGGGCGGCGCTGATGGAAGTGATGGCGCACTGGCTGGATCGCGGCGTCGACGGCTTTCGGGTCGACATGGCGGGCAGCCTCGTGAAAGGCGACGCCGAGCAGGTCGGCATTCGCCGCCTGTGGCGCGAGATCGGTGCGTGGATGCGCTCGCGCTACGAGGGGCGCGTGCTGATCGCAGAATGGGGTCGGCCCGAGGTGGCGATCGACGCGGGTTTCGACGTCGACTTCATGCTCCACGTCGGCACGCCCGGGTACGATGCGTTGCTGCTCGGCCCCGACACGTTTCCGCCGCGGCGCGCACATCCGTACTTCGACGATGAAGGGCGCGGCGACTTCGGCCGCTTCTTCGCGAGCTTCGATTTCCACAAGCGGCGCATCGACGGTCGGGGATACATTTCGATTCCGACTTCCAACCACGACATGTCGCGCCCGAGCCATGGGCGCGACGTTGCCGATCTCAAGGTGTTGTACACGTTCCTCCTCACCTGGCCGCACGTGCCTTTCATTTACTACGGTGACGAAATCGGCATGCGCTACCTCGCGAAGCAGCCGAGCAAGGAGGGTGGTTATCAGCGCACCGGCAGCCGCACGCCGATGCAGTGGGATGCGTCGGCATCGGCGGGCTTCTCCACGAACCCCGACGCGCCGCCGTATCTGCCGGTCGATCCGGATCGCCATCGCCCCAACGTGGCGATGCAGAGCACCGACCGTGAATCGTTGTGGCATCACGTCAATCAGCTCATTTATCTGCGCGCGACCGAGCGCGATCTGATGGCGAGTGCGAGCTTCGAGCTTTTGAATGGGGCATCGCCCGGCTACCCGCTGGCTTACCGACGTGGCGACGGCCTCGTTGTCGTCGTCAACCCCGGCCCCGCGGCGGGCGTGGTCGAGTTGCCGAAGCTCGGCGACGTCAACCCGGTGATGGGACACCACTGCCGGGTCGAACACTCGGCGGGCTGGCGCATTCGCGTCGGGCCCCTGGGCTACGGGGTATTCAGCGTCACATGATGGAGGTTGCGATCCAACGGCCGTCCCGCGCCGCGGTCGTGGTCTGGCTGACGGTATTCGTAGCGGTGACGCTGTGGTCGGCGATCGAACCCAAGGACATCGTAATCTGGTGGCTCGAGGCGATGCCGGCGCTCATCGCCCTGGGGTTGATCGCAGCCACCTGGCGGCGATTTCCGCTGACGCGGCTTCTGTACTGGCTGATTCTGCTGCATGCCGTGGTGCTGCTCGTCGGTGCGCACTACACCTATGCGGAAGTGCCGCTCTTCGACTGGCTGAGAGAGCCGCTCGGCTTCGAGCGCAACAACTACGACAAGGTCGGTCACTTCGTGCAGGGGTTCGTACCGGTGATCGTCGCCCGCGAGATCCTGCTGCGCACGTCGCCCCTGGTGCCGGGGAAGTGGCTCACCTTCCTGATCGTGGCCACGGTGCTCGGCATCAGCGCGTTCTATGAACTCATCGAGTGGTGGGTGGCCCTGCTCTCGGAACAAGCCGCAGAGTCGTTCCTGGGCACCCAGGGTTATGTCTGGGATACCCAGTCCGACATGATGTGGGCGCTCGTTGGGGCGGTAACGGCGCTCGGGCTGCTGACCCGTGTCCACGACCGGCAACTGGGGTTGGGAGGTCGCGCGTGAAGCGCACAGGGCTGTTGCTGCTGGCATTCCTTGGCGGATGCGAGGTCAACGTCGATACCTCGAGCGCGCCGGAGTACCTTGCGGCACCGGATGGCGCCGGGCAGAACCTGCCGTTCTCGGAGGCGGTTCGGGTCGGTCGAACGCTCTATCTGTCTGGTGAGCTGGGCCGCGCACCCGGCACGCTCGAAGTGGTCCCCGGCGGTATCGCCGCCGAAACGCGCCAGACCCTCGACAACATTGCGGCGACGCTCGCCCGACACGGCGGCGCAATGAGTGACATCGTGAAATGCACGGTGTTTCTCGCCGACATGGGCGAGTGGGCAGCGATGAACGAGGTCTATCGGACGTACTTTCCAGCCGACGCCATGCCTGCGAGGAGCGCGTTGGGGGCAAGCGGACTTGCGTTGAATGCGCGAGTCGAGATCGAGTGCATCGCGGTCGTGGAGTAGGCCGCCTATAATGCGCCGCGTTCAAAACCCGCGGTCCGCGCTTTGACTCCACTCCACCTGTCCGCCGACGCTCTCACATGCAAACGCGATGGTCGTACGCTGTTCGAAGCGCTCGAAATCGCGCTCGCGCCGGGTGACATCATCGAACTGCGCGGCCCCAATGGCAGCGGCAAGACCACCCTCCTGCGATGCCTCTCGGGGCTCACCGACGATTTCGCCGGTCGAGTCGAGCGGTCCGTTGCGTTCCTGTATCTGGGTCACCGCGGCGGCATCAATGGCCAGCTGACGCCCATGGAAAATCTCGAGTGGTACGCAGCGCTGACCGGCGTCGAGTTGGATGCCGCCGGTCTGCGGGAAGCGCTCGACGCCACTGGCCTCAAGGGATACGGCCGCACGCCGTGCCAGTATCTGTCGGCGGGACAGCAGCGGCGCGCTGCGCTGGCGCGGCTGCATCTCGGCGGTGCGCCGATGTGGTTGCTCGATGAACCGCTCACGGCACTGGATGACGAAGGCTGCGCGCTGGTTCGCGGATTGCTCGATGCACACCGCGCGCGCGGTGGCAGCGCGATCTGCGCGACGCACCCGCCGCTCGGTCTGTCGAACACGCGGCTTCAGCAACTGGGTTCCGTGCAATGAACCTCGGTGCGGCGATGGTTGCCCGGCCGTCGGTTGCGACCTTGCTGACGAGTCAG
>JBFKCZ010000279.1:0-4660 GCA_041620035.1 Pseudomonadales bacterium | reverse complement strand
GTTCCTGTTCTACGTCTCGAAGAATGCGGTGGCGTCACACCATTGCCTGAAGGAGGTCAACTACGCAACCGACCTCAACATGCCTCTGCTCTCGGTACACATAGAGCCAACCACGCTGCCGCGAGGGCTGCGCCTCGCGATCCTCGACCGGCAGGCAATCATGAAGCACTCGCTTGCACGGTCGGAGTACGAGGCCCGTCTCCGCAGGGCCATCAAACGCCAGCTGGAGTCGCGAGGCGAAACCGAACACGCACCATCGCCGGTTGACGAAAGGTCGGTGCGCAAGGATCGAATCCACGTCGCCATTTCTTCGTCCTCCATTGGCGAAGCAGCATCGACGGCACAGACCATCGCAGACGGCATTGCACGGTACGTGAGCTGGATCGGCGGTATTTACCGCCCTCACCAGAAACGAGCGGGCATAGTCGACGATCAAGCGATAGCGATCGACTACGAGATCGACGTCAAGGTAAGCCGTACGAATGACAGCGCTGTGACGTCCTGGTTCGTGCATCGCGCCGACACAGCCGAAGTGGTCTGGGCTTCGCAGGCTGAAGAAGCGCCGGAAGAGTTCGACGCCAAGTGCGATCGAATCGCCGAGACGATCGCCGAAGGAGCGATCAGCGCCATCGCAGACCACGAGGCGCAGCATATCTCCGGGCTACCGCTGGACGAATTGAACTACAGCCACCTTCTGCTGACCGCCGATCAGCTGAACTACCACGATCCAGTTCGATTCGCAGAGCGACTGGCCGTGCTCAAGCGCGCAATCGACCTCGAACCAAACACGGGACTCGCGCACGGAATGCTCGCGACACTCCTGTCGTGGAAAATTATCAACGGCGTGAGTTCGGACGCAGCGGCCGACAAATTCACATTGCTCGAGGAAGCTGCGCTCGCGCTTCGCTACGACCCCAACGAACCGTTCGTGCTGTTGGCAGTCGGCACTGCGTTCTGCCGCATCGGTGAGTTCGATCGTGGGCTGGGGCTCATTCGGCGCGCGCATTCCATGGCACCCACCATCCGGTCGAAGGATGAACTTGCACGAAGCTTGTGCTTCGCAGGGAAACCCGACGAAGCGATTCCGCTATTCGAAGAAATCCTGGCGACGATGCCCGCGGGACACACGTTTCCCTATGTTCGGCTTGCAATCGCGTATGTGCAGGCGGGGCGACTCGATGACGCCGTCGAGCAATCGAGTGCCGGAACGATTCATTTCTCGGGGGATTACTACAGCTGGCTCGTGCACAGCAATGTGCTGGCGCTGCTCGGACGCTCGGACGAGGCACACGCAGCACTTGCCGAAGCGAGGCGGCTCCTGCCGAAGATCAGCCTCGCAACTGTTATCGAAAGAACCGAGGCCACCTACGGCCATACGGAACAGCAGCGCCATTGGCTCACCGGCGGCCTGCGCGCGCTGATGCGAGAGGGAGAAACGTAAACTCGCCAGATTAGGGCCAGAGGATCGAAGCAGCGCGTCACACGCTGGCTGCCAACCCCAGCCCAGCGGCGCCGGTGTCCGCGCTTTAGGATGCAGGGCATGGTGCGCACCTGCATGTATCTCATCTATGGGATGGCCCTAGCCGCCGCCATCGGCGGTGCGCTCATCCTGCTCGATCAGTTCGTCGTGTGGCTGCAGACCGGCACCTGGCCGCGACTGACGTTGCTGGGCCTGGCCATCGACTGGCGCCTCATTCCCGGCAACTGGGCGCGCTATCCCGAGGTCGCCGACACAGTCTTCACACTGCTCCGATCGATTCCCGTCAGCGTCGCCCTGCTCGCGCTCTGTCCACCCATCTGGTGGATCGGAAACCGGATCAAGCGGCGGCTGTAGCCGCCGGACTCAGCACCCCGCCAACTGCCGAAAGCTTACAAGCGGTGTAGTCGATAGCGCGTGCAGGTCCGGCCGCGCTCTGCAAAGGTTCGATGGTTGCTTGGTCACCAGATACGTTTCCGGTAATGTATCCGGAGATTTCATCTCGTGACGCCAATGGCTGACAGATCATCCAAGAAGCCCGGGGCCAAACGCAGTAGCGCCCTGAGCGCCTATCGAAAACGGATGCGGAGCAAAGGAAACGTGCGCGTGGAGGTGCAGGTTGGCAAGGACGATGCCGCGTTGATTCGTGCTGTCGCCGTGGCGCTCGCAGATCCCGCCCGCGGCACCGCGCTGCGTACGACGCTGCGCCGCGAACTGGAATCTCCCCCGCCGGGCCTGAAGGCATTGCTCGAAAGGGCGCCGCTCGACGGAATCGAACTCGACCGTGCTCGCAGCGTGGGCCGCCCGGTCGATCTGTGACCTACCTGATCGACACCAACGTGATCTCCGAGATCCGCAAGGGTTCGCGTTGCGACCCGCGCGTCGCCGCCTGGTGGAAGAAGGTGAGCGACGGCGATCTCTACCTGAGCGTGCTGGTGTTGGGTGAGATCCGCGCAGGTATCGAGCGTGCCAGACCGAACGATCCCGCGAAGGCCGAGGCGCTGGAGCGTTGGTTGCACGAGGTAGAGGACGCATTCGCCAATCGCACATTCGATGTGGATCGTGCCATCGCTTCGCAATGGGGACGGATGAATGCGCTGCGACCGTTGTCGGTAATCGACGGCTTGCTTGCCGCAACGGCGGCGGTGCATCGGCTGACGCTCGTGACGCGCAACGCGAAAGATGTCGCCGGACTCGGCGCGCAGGTCGTCAACCCATTCACAACCGGAAGGTAGATTCGCGGGGCCCGAGGACGCGTTCGCGCTCAATACCCCCAGTAACTGCCGAACCGCGCGCCGAGCACTTCGGGCAGCTTCGTCGCGCCCTCGGAGACCGCATCGCCCGAGCGCACCGCATAGGCGTGCGGCGCATCCGCGCCCCGGGGCACATCTCCCTCTTTCACCTTCACGACCGCATCGAACATCGCGCGCCGGAAGCGCACGACGCCGAGATCGGTTTGACCCAGCAGCTCGCGGGTGCGGTCGTGGATGAGGCCCTGACTGTCGGCAATCGCGGCATCCTGCTCGGAGATGCCGACGATGCCGGTGAAGCTCGATGACTTCTGCAGATCACGGTCTACCAGGTAGTCGTTGTCGCGATTGCGAATCGGCACGTACTGATCGTCCACGGCCGCGAAGATGCCGCTGCCGCGCGCCAGGCGAGTGACTTCGTCTTCGGTGAGCGCGCGATCCGGATTCCACGCGTAGCAGTAGATCCAGCACGAGGTGTCGTCGATCGGCACCCAGGTGTTGCCGAGTTGCATGCCGTCCGGCCAACTGCCGGGTGCGAGGGAGTGATTCGGCATGAGGAACTGCGTGCAGCGCCAGTATCGATCGTCGCTGTCGGTACGACGCGCCGCGCCGATCACGAAGCCGGCAGCGTGATCGACGATTTCGAAATGCGGCATGGGATCGTTCACCATCCAGCGAAAGCTCGCGATGTTGGGCGGTTCGTTCTGCCCCGTAGCGAGCGGACTCGGTGACGGCCCCGCGGCCAGCAGACTGACCCGTTCACCGTTCTGCACGCCCGCATGCAGGAACGAGAAGTGCGCCGTATCGAGCCCACCTTCACACGCCTGTGCCCAATTGCACTGCTGCAGTTTCTTGGAGACAAAGCGGTGGCTCTCGGGCACTGTCGCAAACTCGAACTGCGGAAGTGCGGGTGCGGAACCTTCGCCGAACCAGGCCCAGACGATGCCCGCCCACTCGCGCACCGTGAGTGCGCGGATCGCAGCCTTCGGCTTGATGCGCGCGGCCACGTCCGGCGGTGCGGTGGGCACATCGACACACGCGCCATGCACATCGAACTTCCAGCCGTGATAGCTGCAGCGGATGCCGCACGCCTCGTTGCGCCCGAAGAACAGGTTTGCCCCGCGATGCGGGCAGCGTGGCTCGACGATGCCAACGACGCCGTTCGAATCGCGAAAGGCGATGAAGTCTTCCCCCAGAATCTTCAGCCGGCGAGGTGGCCCGTCGACTTCCGGAAGCTCCCGGGACAGCAGCGCTGGCACCCAGTAGCGGCGGAAGACCGCGCCCATCGGTGTGCCGGGCCCGGTGCGGGTGAGGGTTTCGTTCTCGACGGCGGTCAGCATGGTCGGCCTCCCGGTGATGCGATTCGACTCCCGAAGCCTATGCCGATCGCACTAACCTTCCTAGCTCACAGCGAGAGGAGGAAGCTTCGGGTGGTGTCGACTGATACCTCAGTCGACGACCGCGGCGTGCACCATGTCCATGAAGTGATCGGCCCTCCAAAAGAGCGGCGCGCCGTTGGGGGCTCACAATCGGGGCAGCCTTCGTGCCGCAAAACCCGTCGCGCTCGCAATGCCGGTGTGGAGAGAAATGCGCTGCTGTTAATGCCCAGCGGTTCGCTGCTCCGAAAAAGGTTACGCCGCGCAGGCGGACGATCGTTGCGACGCTCTCCGCGTCAGCATCGCATCTAGCAGTCAATCGGGACCCATGCGCGGTCTGCCCGGACTCAGTCGATGAGCGCAGCCGTCGCCATGTCCTGCAGCAGATCGAAGTTCATGCGCGCCTCACGTCGATCGTAGTCGATGTCGCAACACACCGAGCAATAGACGCCCAGAAGATCGTGGTGCGGGTCGGCCCACCACTCGGTGCCGCCGGCGCCGCCATGCATGAAAACGCCGGGTTGCGTGATAGTCCCATCAAAGTAAGGCCAGCGATC
>JBFKCZ010000278.1:0-4671 GCA_041620035.1 Pseudomonadales bacterium | reverse complement strand
CCGGATTGTGCCCGAGATAGCGGCGAGAACGGAGCGTGGCCAGGTCGCAAAGGTACGAAAGGGTAGTGGCCGGCGAGTAGATGAAGTCCGAGAACCGCGCGTGCCGGGTGCCTATGAAGCCCCAGAGGATGCGCACCAGCACGACGGCCCCCACGAGGTAGCCCGCCCAGGCGTGCACCGTGAGCAGATCATCTTCGGTGAAGTAGGCCACGAAGAAGGCGATGACCAATGTCCAGTGGCCGATGCGGACGATGGGATCCCAGACGCGGACGGTGCTTTCGCTGGCTTGCATGGATCGTCTCCTGCTGTCGATCGTGACAACCTCGGCCTGGCGTGCCATTGCCGCAATTGATCGGATGACCTAGCGTGGCCCCTATGTCGAATGACGTACACGCACCCATCGCGTTAGCCACGCTGGCTTTGTTTGCGGGAATCGCCCTGCTCATCGTGCTCGATCTCGTCATCGACTACGGAGAGGGCGCGAGCCTGCTTCACATCGGCCTGGAGTTGGCGGTGCTCGTGGCGGCCGCTGCGGGGATCGGGCTGCTCACGTTCCGACTGCGGCGGGCCAGGGCGGATCTCGATCAGGCCCGTGCCGACGCCAGCCGCTGGCGCGACGACAATCGGGCCCTGGTCGATGGCATCGGAGCCGCAGTCGCGAGTCAGTTCGCGCGTTGGCAGCTGACGGCCGCCGAGGCCGAAGTGGGCCGGTTCCTGCTCAAAGGCTACAGTCACAAAGAGATCGCCGGATTCAGGCAGACCAGCGAGCGCACGATCCGGGAGCAATCCCGGGCGATCTATCGGAAGAGCGGGCTCGCCGGGCGCTCCGCTTTGTCGGCGTTCTTCCTCGAGGATCTGCTGCTGCCGTGATCGAGCGCGCGCCGTGTCAGCGCGCCGACCAGCTCGGACGCGCCGCGAGATCCTTGCGATAGCGAACCAGGTTCGGCAGGTCGAAGGGCAGCTCGAGCTTGACCGCCTGTGCGAAGTCGAGGGCACACCCGAAGGTGATGTCCGCGATCGAGAACGATTCACCCGCGAGGAATTTGGACGACGCGAGCGCGGCATCGAACAGAGGCAGGGCCTCCGCGGCCGCTTCCTGACTGATCTTGCCCCATTCGGCGGAGACTTTTTCGCGGTCCTTGAAGAAGCCCGTCAGGTTGCGAAATGCCTGGGCGGCCGGCATGAGGAAGTTGAGTTCCGCGCGACGATTCCACATCTCCACCGTCGCGCGACTCCGTGCGTCGGTCCCGAACAGGGGTGGCTTCGGCTGCTGTTCCTCGAAGTAGCGGCAGATCGCGACGCTCTCCGAGATGAATGTGCCGTCGTCGAGTTCGAGTACAGGGATGCGGCCGAAGGGATTGCGCGCGCGGTGTTCCGGGCCGAGATTCTCTGCGGCCCGCAAGTCGATGTTGACGCCTTCGACGGTGATACCTTTCTCGGCGAGAAATACCCTGACCCGGCGGCCGTTCGGCGTGCCCTTGGCTTCGATGATGCGCATTGCTTGTCGTGCCTCTTCGTGTGTAGCCGCCATTGTCACGGTAATGCGCCTGCGGTCAACGTGCCTGATCGGCGATAGAGCACCTACAATGTGACCCGTCGATCAACCACACCGGAAGGGCAGCCATGGACTTCAAGATTCCGAAAGAACTACAGGACTATCTCGACGAACTCGATCGGTTCATCGAGAAGGAGATTCAGCCGATACAGGATCGGGACGACAACATCCGGTTCTTCGATCACCGCCGCGAACATGCGCGCACCGATTGGGACAACAATGGGCTGCCGCGTCCGGAGTGGGAAGCACTCCTGGCAGAAGCCCGCAAGAAGGCCGACGAAGCGGGTCATCTTCGCTTTGCCTGGCCGAAGGAGTATGGCGGGAAGGGCGGTTCGAATCTGTGGATGGCGGTGATCCGCGAGCATCTGGCCGCGAAGGGGCTGGGGCTGTTCAACGATCTGCAGACGGAGCATTCCATCGTCGGCAACAACCCGTTCATCGTGATGTTCAAGGAGTTCGCCACACCCGAGCAGTTCAAGCGCTACAGCGACGACGTCATGAACGGGCGGCTGCGCACCGGGTTCGGCCTCACGGAGCCGAACCACGGCTCCGATGCAACGTTCATGGAAACGCGTGGTGTGCCCCAGGACAAGAACGGCAAGAAGGGCTGGCTGATCAATGGCGAGAAGATGTGGACCACGGGCATGCATCACGCCAACTACATCATGACCTTCGCGCGCACCAGCGGTAAGGACGGCGATGCACGCGGCATCACGTGCTTCATCGTGCCTGCGGATGCCCCCGGCGTGAAGATCGAGGAGTACCTGTGGACGTTCAACATGCCGACGGATCATCCGCGCGTGTCGCTCACCAACGTCTGGATCCCCGAGGACAGCTACTGGGGCGAGATCGGCGGTGGACTCGCAATCGGTCAGAGCTTCGTGCACCAGAACCGCATTCGGCAGGCCGCATCTTCGCTGGGTGCTGCCGTGTTCTGCATCAACGAGAGCGTCCACTATTCGCGCCAGCGCAAACCGTTCGGCAAGCCGCTGTCGCACAACCAGGCGATTCAATGGCCGCTGATCGAGCTGCACACGCAGGCTCAGATGCTGCGGCTCCTGATTCGTGAAACGGCCATCGCCATCGACGAAATGCCCCACAAGGAAGTGGAGCGGCAGATCTCCGATCGCGTATCGATGTGCAACTACTGGGGCAATCGCCTGTGCTGCGAGGCAGCGGATCGCGCCATGCAGGTGCACGGGGGCATCGGTTACTCACGGCACAAGCCGTTCGAGCACATCTACCGGCATCACCGACGCTACCGGATCACGGAAGGTTCGGAAGAAATTCAGATGCGCAAGGTGGGTGCCTATCTGTTCGGCTACGCGGGCCCGAGGAAGAACGAGTTCACGCAGCTGTACGGGCCGGCGAAGCTTTAGTTGAGGTTCGACGTTGTGGGAGCGGCCCGGCAAGATGCCGCGAAATGATGTGATTCGCGCCCGAAGGGCGCTCCCACAGCGGCTCCGATGACATGTGCAACTCCGTCACCGCCTTGCCCGCGCGGCGAGTTCGATGATCTGTTCGTCTTCCGTGACGGCGGCGACCTTTCGCAGCGCGGCCGCATCGGGCCCGCGCCAGCGCAAGTCGTCGAAGGATTCTTCCAGCGGCACGTCTTCGCGCAGCGTCGCCAACTGTCGGAACAGCAGCGCATCCTGGCGACCATCGCGAAGGTTCGCGGCGAGGGCGGCGGCGCCGCGCACCTTCACGTCCCATGTGGACTCATCATCCGGTATCGCGTCGATCCTTTCGTAGCGGGCCAGCACCGTCGCGGCCGACTTCGCACCCCAGCGTGGAATGCCTGGAAAGCCGTCGGCACTGTCGCCCACCAGGCCGAGCCAATCGGGAATCGATGCGGGTTTTACGCCGAACTTTTCGACGACCCCTGATTCGTCCATCAGTTTGCGCCGCATGCGGTCGAAGCACACCACACGCGTGCCGCGCACGCATTGCGCGAGATCCTTGTCCGGTGAGCAGATGAGTACCTGCTGGACTTCGCGGAGTCCCGCGAATCGTGCAGCGCCCGATGCCAGTGCATCGTCGGCTTCGAATTCGACCATCGGCCACGTCACGATGCCGAGTGCCCGCGTCGCCGACTCGGCGAGCGGAAACTGCGCTAACAACGCCGGATCGATGCCTTCGCCGGTCTTGTAGCCGGGGTAGAGCCGGTTGCGGAATGACTCGATCACGTGGTCGAAGGCAACCGCCGCGTGAGTCACATCGGGCTCAGAAAGCAGCGACAGCAACGAACGTATCAGGCCGCGGACCGCACCCACTTCCAATCCCGCTGTGGTCCGCCGAGGTGGGCTGCCGTAGAAGGCACGGAACAATTCGTACGTGCCGTCTATCAGGTGAACGCGCATACGGCGGCCGGTGCGTTACCGGGCGTTCGTCGACAGGAACAGGAGCATGAGTTGCTCGACGAGTTGCGCAAAGCTCGGAACCAACAGAAGCCCCAGCACCCAGACCAGGCCGACCCCGGCACAGAGTTGCAGATACGTCTTGGTTTTCATGTGCGGCTCCTCGGTGCCATTTCGAAAATCCAGGTGTCGCCGTCGGCGACGCTCTTCTCGATCTGTGCCACGGCTTCGGGGGTTTCGCCGCCCGCGTACTTGCGCGCGAGCTTTCTGGCCACACCCGCAACGACGGCAGGATCCGTTACGCGCACGAGTTCGCGCTCATAGCGCACGCCGTTGATGCGCGCGACCGCGCCGGTGCTGCCCGATTCCACATCGAACGCCCAGTCCTTCCAGAGCTTGCCGAGGAACGAGCGCATGTAACCGGACGGGACGTACACCTTACCGCCGCTCTCCATGACGAAGATGCGGCGCGAACTGAGCGGCGTCATGGTCTGCAGTTCGATGATGGACACATCGTCAGTGAACGACCAGTCGGGCTCGGCGCCCTGGTAAAGCTCACCCGATGTCAGCTCGCCACCCGGAAACAGTACGGACGGGCCGTCGGCGTTCTGATGCTTGAGTTTGAGCGTGACGATGGTCAGCGCGAGAAGCAGAACGATGAGCCCCAGGACCTGCAGGATTATCTTGAGCATTGGATGTTCCTCCCTGGCCCAATCGTACAGGGTTTCGGCGTTCGTATCGGCGGCTTTGCCTCCCGGG
>JBFKCZ010000277.1:0-4674 GCA_041620035.1 Pseudomonadales bacterium | reverse complement strand
GCATCGATCGCGACGCGGACCGCAGTGGGCTTGTAGCCGTGGCGACTCTCGAAGGCTTCGATCTCCTTGTCCTTCATGGCGCGGCTCATCGGCCCGAAATTGGCGGTGCCCTCGGTCAGGGCGGGCGGGGCGGTCGACGAGCCCGCGGCCTGAACCTGAATGTTGACGTTGGGGTACTCGCGTTTGAACGCTTCGGTCCACAGGGTCATGAGATTCGCGAGCGTATCGGAACCGACGCTCGAGAGATTTCCCGATACGCCGCTGACGCGCTCGTAGGTGGTCAATTGCGGATCGACGGTCGCGGCGTGCGATGCGCCGATCACGAGCGCCGTGCAGGCGGCAATGAGTCGCTTCATGGATTGGAAACCTCCGATGCTTCATGGATGGGATTGGGAAAGGTGCAGGAGAACACGCTGCCTTTGCCGAGTTGACTCTCGACGCCGAGTGTTGCTCCGTGGCGCCTGAGAACGTGTTTGGCGATAGCGAGTCCGAGACCCGTTCCGCCGCGCACCCGCGAACCGGCGAGATCGACGCGGTAGAAGCGCTCGGTGATGCGGCTGAGATGCTCGGCGGGAATCCCGACGCCTTCGTCGCGAACTTCGAATCGAGCCACGGCGCCGTCCCGGAACCAGCGAACGTCGATGGCCCCGCCATCGGGGCTGTAGCGCACCGCGTTGGTGATCAGATTCGAAAGCGCGCTGTGCAACTCCGGCTCCATGGCGCGGACCCGCAGGCTCGCGTCCGCCTGTAGCGAGATCCGATGGGCAGGTGATGCGAGTTGTCGTGCGTCCGCGACGATGTCGTCGAGCATTGCGGCGACATCGATCGGTCGCAGCTGTTCATTGCTTGGCGGCGGACTCGATTCGAGTCGAGTCAGCAGCAGCAGGTCGTCGACCAGCGCTTTCATCCGGTTCGCCGGACCGGTCATGCGTCGGTGCAGATTCTCGAGTTCGTCGCGGCTCAGTGTCGCGTCGTCCAGCGCTTCGAGATACCCCATGATCACCGTCAGGGGCGTGCGCAGTTCGTGTGAGACGTTGGCGATGAAGTCCTGGCGCATCGTGAGCAGGCGGTTCAGCTGGGTGACGTCGCGGGCCAGAATCAGCAGCCGGCGCGAGTCGATCACGATGCGGCGAGCCTCGAGGTGCCGGTTCGGGCTGCGCGGCAGTGCGAACTCGACGATGTCGCCGGCAACGCGACCGGCGACGAGCGCGCTGAACGACGGATGACGGATGAGCGAAACCAGATTGTTGCCGCGCTCGTTCGGCGTCAGATGGAGAAAGGTCGCCGCCGCCTGATTGAACATCTCGATCTCGCCCGTGCGGCGGATGACGACCGCGGCATCCGGCAGCGCTTCGGCGAGTGAGGAGAGACCGCGGAGCTGCGTGATGAGTCTGCGCGCGCGGCCGCGCCCGGCCGCGATGCCCCGATAGAGTCGCAGCACCGGCACGGCCCAGAGTTCAGAAGTGTTCTCCGGCCGGGCGAGTGGGCGCTCCGACCAGCGCAGAAATCGTACGAACTCGCGACCCTGCCATACCACCCAGGCGGCGAGTGCGGTGAGAAACGAGTAGCCCCAGGCATCGGTGATCGACCCCATCGCCACCGCAAAACCCGTGAGGCCGGCAATGTGAACGGCTTCGGTTCTGAACAACCGCGGACTCCTCACGGCGGCGCGAATCGGTAACCCACCCCACGCACGGTTTCGACGACTTTGTCGAGCCCATGGGGGGCGAGGGCCTTGCGCAGGCGCAGCACGTGTACATCGACCGTGCGCTCTTCCACTTCCGAGGCACGACCCCAAACCCGGTCCAGGAGTTGACTGCGGGAAAGTGTGCGATCGGGATTCTGAAGGAGCGCTTCGAAGAGTCGGAACTCGGTGGGCCCGATTGCGACTTCCGTCGAGCCCACGGTGAGTCGATGCGCGGCGACATCCAGAGCGATGGGGCCGGACATCAGCACACCTTCTGCCGCGGCGCCGCTCCGGCGCATGAGGGCTTTCACGCGTGCGATCAGTTCGCGCGGCGAAAAGGGTTTGGTGATGTAGTCGTCGACCCCGGAAGCGAAGCTCTTGAGCTTGTCCGCTTCCTCGCCGCGGGCAGTCAGCATGATGAGCGGCAGGTGACGCAAGGCCGGGTCGCTTCGCAGGCGAGTGGCGAGATCGACTCCGCTGCGGCCCGGCAGCATCCAGTCGACGATCGCGAGCGCCGGCGGTGGTCCATCGAGCAGCCGCATGGCTTCTTCCGCGCTGTCTGCCTCGGTGACCGCGAATCCCGCGCGGGTCAGCGAGTACACGAGCAACTCGCGAACCTCGGGTTCGTCTTCCACCAGCAGAATGGTGTTGGCCGTCACGTCGAGCGTCGTTCCTCTGCTTGTGGGCCCGTGTCCGCGAGCGATCGCCGGTATCATCATCGACGATTATGACATCGAACCCTTCATGTGCCCGCACCGGCTCAGAACGCCATCTGTACCATGGCGAGGATCGAATCGGCATCGTGACCCGACTCACCGAAGATGTTTTCCTCATGCCGGTATCCGACCTGCAGTTTCACGTCGTGCTTCCGGAAGAAGTGGTTGATGCCGACGTCGTACGCCTCCCATTTGGATGCATAGTTGTCTGCGTCGAGCGTTTCGAACCGGGTCGCGATCTCCCATCGATTGCCGGGAAGCATGTAGCCACCCTCGATCTGGAATTTGTCGAGATCAGTGGAGCCGTCGCGGTACACGCCACCGGTGAACGTACCGACCACGGCGTCAGCCTCGATGCGCTGATACTCGATGTCCACCGAGACACCATGGCCGCGGATGCCCGTGGAGAGTTCGAGGCCCGAAGCGGAGTCCAGATCCGCGCGCGTCGTGCTGAGTGATACATCGCCGGGGCCCGTGTAGATGTCGTTGTCGCCGTCGTTGGTCCAGCTGAATGCCGCCACGCTGAAGTTCGCTTTGAACGGCCCGCGCCCGAAGTCGCCCTGGTCGAAGGGCACGAAGCCCCACGGATGCCAGTCGAGCCGACCCGCGACGACGTATCCTTCGTTCCAGTCGTTGGCGTTGTTGGCTGGCGAGTCGAAGTCGATTCTGCGCACGTCGGGGTCGTGGTTCTGGCCGCCTACTGCGAGCATGTAACCGAGCGACTGATCACTGCTCTTGCCCGTCAGGCGAACGCCCATCTGCCGGTCGGGGCTGCCGTAGTTGTGGTCACCGACGAAGCCACGTTCGATCGTCTGCTGGCGCTTGGACGATGCGATGAATTCCCGGGAGAACGGCGTCTTGGTGTTTCCGACTTCGACCGTCAAGCCGTCGAATCCGAGATACGCGATGTAGGCGTCCTTGACCTGGACCTCGTCGCCCTCGATCGCCTTGCCGAAGTCGACTTCGATGCGTGCCGCCCACTCGTCGGCAAGCGTCCCCTGGATGTAGGGCCGAAGGCGACGGAAGAAGAGATCCGAGTCGGATCCGTCGACATCGTCGTCGATCCATGCGCCGGCAAACTGGACGTGCGCGCCGAATTCCACGGCCGACTGCTCGTCTTCGAACACCTTGATGCCGGCGCTCGCCGGCAGTGGGGTGAGCAGGCACAGTGCGGCGGCCGCGGCGGCTGGAACGGCGTAGTACGATGCTTTCAGCGACGGCATTCGAGAGACTCCGTGGTGGTTTGAGTGGCCCGCAGTGTGGACACCATCTGTTACGGTTTCATGACACCCGCGTCCGCCGTTGGCAGCGCCGATTCACTGCTTTACGCTGACGACATCAACGACCGAGCAATTGGGAGACGAGCCATGGGGGAGCAGATTCAGCTGAGAGCCGCCGACGGATTCACTTTCGGCGCCTATCGCGCGTTGCCGAAGAACGGCAAGCCGAAGGCGGGTGTGGTCGTGATTCAGGAGATATTCGGCGTCAACGACCATATCCGCGCCGTGACCGACGGCTATGCAAACGCGGGCTACGCGGCGGTTGCGCCGCAGATCTTCGACCGGGTGGAACGCAACGTGGAACTGGGCTACGACCAGGCCGCCATGACCCGGGGCGTGGAGATCGCGCGCGGCAAGCTGAAGATGGAACAGACCCTGCTCGATCTGCAGAGCGCAGTCGACGATGCGTCCCGCTACGGCAAGGTCGGCGTGGTCGGCTATTGCTTCGGCGGCCTCCTGACGTGGCTTGCCGCGTGTGACCTGAAGGGGGTGAGTGCGGCCTCGGCCTACTACGGAGGCGGTATTGCGGGCCAACTCGATCGCAAGCCGCGCTGCCCGGTGATCATGCACTTCGGCAAGAAGGATGCGCACATTCCGATGTCGGACGTAGAAAAGGTGCGTACTGCCCAGCCCGAGGTCACCGTGCATGTTTACGATGCCGATCACGGATTCAACTGTGATCATCGCGCCAGCTTCGATGCCGCCGCGGCCAAGCTCGCCTTGACACGTACGCTGGATCATTTCAAGAGCACCCTGTGAGCGACGCATGCGTTCATCGAATGCGTCGAACGGCGCGCATGCGCGCAACCCAGGTCTTGCCTTGACAATGCCAAGTCGTTTGTTGATGCTTCAAACCGTTTGTTGATGGGGCGGGGCGTTATCGGCGCCGGCGTCGGGCGGCTTCGAGTCTCTACCAGAGGGGTAGGGGTGAGAGCGGTACCGCGGACGTTTCCTCACTTCAGGGCTCAGTGGTCAAGTAGAAGCTCGAGGT
>JBFKCZ010000276.1:0-4694 GCA_041620035.1 Pseudomonadales bacterium | reverse complement strand
GGCGGAACTCGCGTACGACAACTTGCTCGATGGCAAGGACGGCAAGAAGCGCGTTCTCAAGGACCGGCGTGGCAATCCCATCAAGGACGTCGAGTACCTGAGCGCGCCGCGCATCGGAGCCGACGTCAACCTCAGCATCGATCTGCGCCTGCAGTTCTTTGCCTATCGCGAGCTCAAATCGGCCATCGAACACAATGGCGCGCGCAGCGGTTCCCTCGTGCTGCTCGACGCAAAGAGCGGCGAGATCCTCGCGCTCGCGAATCAGCCCTCGTTCAACCCCAACGATCTCTCCAGGTTGCGCGCAGACGCGATGCGCAACCGGGCGATTACAGACATGTACGAGCCAGGGTCGACGGTGAAACCGATGACCGTACTGGCAGCGTTGGAGTCGGGACTCTTCAGCGCACGATCGGTGATCGATACGTCACCGGGCTACATGCATGTGGGTCGCAAGCTGATTCAGGACCCACTCAACCGCGGCCCGCTCACGATTGGCGAAGTGCTGGCGAAGTCGAGCCAGGTGGGTATATCTCGGATCGCGCTCGCGATCGACAAGCGGTCGGTCTTCAATGCCTTCGAACGATCGGGCTTCGGTGCGCTGGCCGATAGCGGCCTGCCGGGAGAAGTATCCGGGCAGCTCCCCGCGAACGAACTGGACAAGGAGATCGTGCGTGCAACGCTGGCGTACGGCTACGGCCTGTCGGTCACGCCGATGCAACTCGCCGCCAGCTACCTGATTCTGGCAAACGGCGGCATCCGCCTGCCGGTGTCGATTCTGCGACGCGACAGCCCACCGGCAGGTGAGCGGGTGTTCGACGAGCGACACGTGCGCGATGTCGTGCACATGCTGCAGGGGGTCGCGACGATCGACGGCACCGCGCCCAAGGCCAGGGTCAAGGGCTATCGGATCGCCGGCAAGACGGGTACCGCACGCAAGGTTGGCACGGGTGGCTACGACGATGCTCGGCACGTGGCCTTCTTCGCGGGATTGGCGCCGGTCGACGATCCCCGCATCGTGATGGTGGTGGTGGTCAACGAACCGTCCGGCACCGGATCGGGTGGCGGGGAAGTCGCTGCCCCGATCTTCTCTCGGGTCATGGCGCGCGCGCTGCGGGTATTGAGTGTGCAGCCGGAGGCAACCACGTGACGGGGCGACCATTATCGGAGTTGCTCGGCGGCGATCGGCCGTCACAGGGTGCGAACGCGCTGGTGACGGGAATTGCAATCGACTCGCGCAAGGTCACCCCGGGCGATGTGTTCGTCGCTTGTCGGGGTACGAAGAGCGACGGCCATCGCTACGTTGCCGATGCGATTGCCAATGGCGCCGTAGCCATCGTCGCCGATCGCGAGGTGGGCACCGTTGCCGTACCAGTAGTGATGGTGGCCGATTCACGACGCGCGGTTGCGGCCATGGCATCTCGCTTCTACGGCGAACCCAGTCGCGACGTGAAGTGCGTGGGGGTCACGGGCACCAACGGCAAGACTTCGGTCGCGCATTACTCGGCTGCGCTCCTGAACGGCGCGGGTATCGCGACGGGCGTGGGGGGAACGTTGGGTTTCCGCTTTCGCGACATGCATTGCCGCGGCGGACTGACGACCGAAGATCCCGTCTCGCTGCAAGCACGGCTCGCCGATCTGAAGCGGCTCGGCGCGGCACGCGCGGTACTGGAGGTCAGTTCTCACGCCCTCGACCAGCTTCGCGCCGAGGCGGTCGCCTTCGATATTGCCGTATTCACCAACCTGACCCGCGACCACCTCGATTATCACGCGACCATGGACGCCTACGGTGCGGCCAAGGCTCGCTTGTTTCAGTGGGCGAGCCTCGAGCATGCCGTGTTGAACGTCGACGATCCCTTCGGACGTGCGCTCGCCGGCAAGTGTCGGGGTGGCGTGAACGTCATCGGCTATGGCTTCGGCTCTGATGCTGCCGTGCGCATTTCGAACGTCGCTTTCCGTGCGGGTGGCATCGCCGCGCGCTTCGCAACACCGTGGGGATCGGCCGATCTGACCCTGCCCTTGTTCGGCGAGTTTTCGCTGACCAATGTCGCGGCCGCGATCGCGGTCGCGGGCGCCGCCGGTTCGAGTTTCGATGCAATCGTGGCCGCGGCGATGCGCCTCTCCCCGCCACCGGGTCGGCTGCAATTCGTACGTCGCCCCGGCAGGCCACTCGCGGTCGTCGACTATGCACACACACCCGATGCGTTGACCAAGGTGCTGAGTGCACTGCGGCGCCACTGCGCCGGGCGCATCCGCTGCGTTTTCGGTTGCGGCGGTGATCGCGATCCCGGCAAGCGTCCTCTCATGGCCGCCGCCGTGGAAGCGGGCGCCGACAGTGCCGTGGTGACCAGCGACAATCCTCGCTCGGAAGACCCCGCGCGCATTGCGGCCGATATCTGCGCGGGTTTCCGCGGCCGTATCCCGTACACGGTCGAACTCGACCGCGCGCGTGCCATCGCCGCAGCGATCGCGAACGCCGAGGCCGGAGACGTGGTGCTCATCGCAGGCAAGGGTCATGAGGACTACCAGGAAATCGCGGGCAAACGTCTGCCCTTCGACGATCTGGCTGTTGTCACGCAGGTATTGGGAAACTGACGATGCTGCTGTGGTTGACCGAATATCTCGCGCAGTTCGTCACCGGCTTCGGTGTCTTTCAGTACCTGACTTTTCGAACCATGGTGAGCGTGGTGACCGCGCTTGCGATGGCACTCGTTCTCGGACCGATCATGATCGCCAAGCTCGCCTACTATCAGATCGGCCAGACGGTGCGCGCGGACGGTCCCGAAAGCCACTTTTCCAAGGCCGGCACGCCGACGATGGGCGGCGCGCTGATCGTCGTCACGATCGTCGCGACGACGCTGATGTGGGGCGATCTGGACAGTCGGTATGTCTGGATCGCGTTGCTGGTGACGCTCGCTTTCGGTGTCATCGGCTGGGTGGACGACTATCTGAAGATCTCCCAGGCGAACTCCCGGGGCCTGCCGGCGCGTTGGAAGTACTTCTGGCAATCGGTCGCGGGCTTGGCGGCAGCGTTCGTGCTCTACGATACGGCGACTTCGCCCGCGGAAACGGCATTGATCGTGCCGTTTCTCAAGGAAATCGCGATTCCGCTCGGCGGCTTCTATATCGTCCTGTCCTACTTCGTGATCGTCGGCACCAGCAACGCGGTGAACCTGACGGACGGTCTGGATGGATTGGCCATACTGCCGACGGTGATGGTCGGCGCCGCGCTCGGACTGATCGCTTACCTGAGCGGCCATCTCGAATTCTCCCGCTATCTGCAGATCCCCTACATCGCTGGGGCCGGTGAACTGGCGGTGTTCTGCGGCGCGTTGATCGGAGCCGGTCTCGGCTTTCTCTGGTTCAACACGTATCCCGCGCAAGTCTTCATGGGTGACGTTGGTGCGCTTGCGCTCGGGGCGGCGCTGGGTGTGGTCGCGATCGTCGTGCGGCACGAAATCGTGCTGTTCATCATGGGCGGTTTGTTCGTTCTGGAAGCCGTGTCGGTGATCCTGCAGGTTGCGTCCTTCAAGTTGACGGGCAAGCGCATCTTCCGCATGGCGCCGATTCACCATCACTTCGAGTTGAAAGGGTGGCCGGAGCCGCGTGTGATCGTTCGATTCTGGATCATCACGCTGGTGCTCGTCCTCGTGGGCTTGTCGACGTTGAAACTGCGATGAGTCACGTCATTCGAAACTCCGACGCAACGGTGATCTTCGGCCTGGGAGTCACCGGCTATTCGGCGCTCAAGTTCCTCCACGGACGAGAGCCGCTCCGCGTCGTCGACACTCGGCCCGAGCCACCGAACCTCGGGGCGGCAAGGGCCGCGTTCACCGACGTCGAGTTCTTCTGTGGCGAGGTTCCCATCGATGCGTTGCGTGACGTCCGTCGGATCATCGTGAGCCCGGGCGTGCCGACAACGCACTGTCTCCTTCGTGAAGCGCGGCAAGGCGGCATTTCCCTGCAAAGCGACATATCCCTCTTCCTCGAACACGCGCGTGCCCCGGTGATCGGCATTACGGGCACCAACGGCAAGAGCACCGTGACTGCGCTCGTCGGTCACCTGCTTGCCGCCGACGGAATGAACGTGGGGGTGGGTGGCAATCTCGGAATCCCAGCGCTCGATCTGCTCGACGACGAACGCGAGGCGTACGTTCTGGAGCTTTCGAGTTTTCAGCTCGAGCGACTGGACCGGGTCGACATTCAGGTTGCGGCCATCCTGAACGTTACACCGGACCATCTCGACCGCTATCCGGACTTCGCGGCGTACGCGGCGGCCAAACAGCGCATCTTCGAAGGGTGCCGGCGCGCCGTCTTCAATCGCGACGACTCCATGACGGAGCCGGCTGGCAGTATCCCCGAGCGCGTGTCGGTAGGGCTCGATGCGCCGCTCTCCGACAACTGGGGGATTGTGTCTCAAGGTGCGCGCCGCTACCTCGCGCGCGGCGACTCGCGCTTTGTGGATTGCGCAGCGCTGCGCATCCGCGGTCGCCACAACGAGTTCAATGCGCTTGCTGCACTCGCGCTGGTCGAGGGCATCAAGCCGATCGATGAATCGGACATCGAAGCGTTGCTCACCTTCGAGGGCTTGCCACATCGTTGCGTCGTTGTGGCGGAACGGGACGGGGTTGCATTCATCGACGATTCCAAGGCGACCAATGTCGGAGCCTGCCTGGCCGCACTCGAGGGTCTGGGCG
>JBFKCZ010000275.1:0-4715 GCA_041620035.1 Pseudomonadales bacterium | reverse complement strand
GCGGACCGAGCCGCGCATCGATGCACACCGGTCTGTACCCCATGACCCATCGCTCGATCACCAACGGCACGCCACTCGATCGCCGGCATCGGAACTGGGCGCAGCTCATGCGCGCGGGCGGTTGGGATCCGGTGCTGTTCGGGTACACCGACACGAGCGTCGATCCGCGCGACTATCCCGCTGGCCACCCGGCGCTCACCACTTACGAAGGCATCCTGCCGGGACTCGATTGTCGACTCCATGTGAATCTCGGCGATACGTCGAGCTGGTCGCGGTGGCTGACGAATCACGGCTACCAGATCCCGACTCCAGCCGAGCGTTTGTACCGGATGAAGGCGAAAGGTCTCGAGTGGGAAGACGGGGGCGAGACGCCACTGCCGCTCACCGTCGCCGCGGACCATCATGACACGCGTTTCGTCACGAACGCGGCGATCGATTATTTGCGCACCAATCCATCGCGGCCCTGGTGCGTACATCTGTCGCTGCTCCGACCGCACCCGCCCTGGATCGCCCCCGAACCGTACAACGCCTTGTACCCGCCGGATGCGCTGCCACGCTTCGTGCGCGCGGCCACACCCGAGCAGGAGTCTCTGCAGCACCCGTGGCTGGCAGCTGCAATCGAAGCCCGGGCGACTCGCGTTCCCGAATCCGAAGCCAAGCTCCGCCGCCTTCAGGCGAGCTACTACGGGCTGATGACCGAGGTCGACGACAACCTCGGACGTCTGTTCGACGCGCTGCGGGAAAGCGGTCAGTGGGACGACACACTCATCGTGTTCACGTCGGATCACGGCGAGCAGATGGGCGATCACTGGCTCATGGGCAAGGCCGGGTACTTCGATCAGTCGTTCCACGTACCCCTGATCGTTCGCGACCCGACCGCCCCGGCGCGGCATGGATCGCGCGTTGGTGCATTCACCGAGCACGTCGACCTGATGCCGACTCTGCTGACGTATGCCGGCATCGAGGTGCCCCCTCAATGCGACGGTGTTCCGCTGCGACCGCTGCTACAGTCGGCGAAGCCGCCGCCCCGATGGCGCGAGGCCGTGCATTGGGAATACGACTTCCGCGACGAACCACCGCGTGGCCACGAGGTCGTGAGTGCACTGCCGATGCACGCGCGCGTCATGAGCGTTCTCCGGGACGCGCGTTACAAGTACGTTCACTTCGTCGGCCTGCCGGCCCTCCTGATCGATCTCACCGAGGGGTCGGAGTCGATCGACCGCGCCAGCGACCCGAGCTGCGCATCAACGACGCTCGGCTATGCCCAGCGCCTGCTGGACCTGCGACTTCGCCACGCGGACCACGCGATGACACACCTGCATCTGGGTCCGAACGGGGTCACGACACGCACCGAGCTTCCCTAGCCGTTCAGCCCTCGCGGGGTACGTTCCGGGAACCGCCGCGCTGCATGTCCTTCATGTTGCGCTGCGCGGCTTCCTGCATCTCGCGCCGCTGCGCCTTGGTGAGACATATGCGCTTGGGTATCGACGACCCCAGCACGTACTCGCGCTTGCAGATCAGCTGGTTGTCGTCCGCGATACGCGCCGCGTCCGCCGGTGCGCCTGCGGCGTCAGGCTCAGCGGCGCACACGCCGGCCAACATCATCGAGGCCGCGATCATCGACAGATGGCGCGTCAAAGTTCTCATACGATCCGCTCCTGGTACGACATCCCTGCATTGTTGGCCGGCATCGTCCGTCCGTCCAGCGTTGGATCAATCGAGGAATTCTTCGGCGCCCACATCGAGGGCGTGGCGACTGTGCCGCCGGGCCATGGTCACGAACATCTCGTCGCCACGGCGGGTCTGCTGAACGATCATCGAGGCCACGACGGTGACGCCGAACCCCGCAAAGCTGCCACGCCGATAACCATTCCAGCACGTATCCCAGTCCAGATCGTCGATGCCGGCACGCTGCATCGCCGCCTGATAATCGCCGACGATGTCGCGTTCCACTTCACGGCGGACCTCGGGCAGGAGCCCGGCGCCCATGAAGTAGGCGACGTCGTTCAGGGGTTTGCCGATCTTCACGCTTTGCCAGTCGACGACCGTGACGCGTGGCGGTGTGCTGCGCTCATCGATGAGCATGTTGTCGAGCCGGTAGTCGACGTGTTCGAGGCAAGTCAGATCCCCCGGCGGGGCATACAGAGGACACGCCGGAGAGGTCGCCACACGCGCGATGATGCGGCGTTCGTCGTCGGCCAGCCGATCGCCGTAACGATCGAGAAAAGCCGGCAGGAGCTGGGCGTACATCGCCATCAGGTCCATGCTCGGCGAGACGGGCGGTTCGCCGAGCCAGTCGAAACGTCGCAGCGACGCATCGCGCCATGTCGGTGCCTGCAAACCCACCAGTTCCAGCACCGAACTGCGCGCCACATCTGGCGAACAGCCGGCCAGCTGATCGCCCTGCTCGGCCGGTCGCAGGTCCTCGAGCAGGAGCGCGAACTCGGGGCCTTCGTCCACGATGTCGGCGAAGTAGCAGCGCGGCACCCGAATCGACAGCTTCGGCGCGAGCTCGCGGTAGAAGCTGACTTCTCTGTAGTAGTTTCTCAGTTGCACGCCAGTTGCGCGGCTGATGGCTTCGTCGGACGGAAACTTGCCGATCAGACTGCGCGGCGCCGATCCGTCGCCGCCCGCGAGGTCCAATTCGAAGCGCACGCATTTGCCGATCTGCCCCGTACCCACGACTGCACTCGTGAACCCCTTTACGGACACGCCATCGTGGCCGGCGCGCCTGAGTTGATCCGTCAGCCAGTTCGACGTAACGGTGTCCGGGGTCGGAATGAACATGGTCACTTGGCCCCGTCGAAGAATTGCGTGAAGCCGGCCGGCGCGTAGGGGCCTGCGACGATCTGCTCCAGCACGCCGACGCCGGTGCGCTTGCCGTCGGCGGCACGCACCACCTGTTGTACGTGCAGGTTCTCCCGCGCCAGCGGATCGAGCTGGCGGGGATCGAATGATTCGCCGCCGAGTGCGAGTTCGCCTTTCCACATGCCCTGGCCCCACTCGGGGTGGCCGTAGCCCAGGCCCTTCATCTGGAACTTGAGAATCGGTTCGAGCGCGATGGTGCGTGCACTGCCGTCGCGACTGACCAGATCGATCTCCGCGGACGCCGCGAGCCGCGTTCCGCGATGGTAGACGACCCGATGTCGTGCCGTAGCCATGCGCTCATCAGTACTCTCGGCCACGCCCGGCACCTCGGCTTCGGCTGAGTACAGCGGCGCCTCGATGCCTTCCCGCACCAGGGCTTCGCCGTCCTGGCCGTCGAAGAAGATCGCATGGGTGATGTGATCGTCCCAGAACAGCGGCGCCCATAGAAAGAAGATGCCCCTCGGAATATTGGGCGCACCGCCAGTCTCCGGTTCCCCCACACCGCGAACGCCCCAGGACCGATCCTTCGTGCCGAGACACACCGACTCCACGACCTTGATCGTGCCCTCGGGATGACTCACGACGCCCGACCAGCGCCCGAACTGATCGAAGCGTGTCGCGTCCATCATGCGCCGGGTACCCGACCACAGCGTCTGGCGCGCCTCCTGGATCGCGGCCGTGCGCGTCGAGAACGTGAGGTCGCAGGTGATGCCGCTGTCGTTGTCTTCGAGCACTACCCGCGTACGTCGCAAGGGCTCGATCACTTCGATGCGGAATGGGCCGACCCGCATGTCGGTGCGTTCCATCGGCGCCCGCCGCGAGCCGTAGAAACAGTGCTGGCGCTGACCGGGCTGCACGACGCTGAACGCGCAATCGAGAATGCCGCGATGCGGGTACACGGCCATGCCGATACCGAAGTAGTAGGAACCATCCGGTGCGTAGCCGTTGAACCACGTCCGGTCGTAGACGTTGCGATCGCTGGTGGCCGCATGGGCAACCGGTTCCGGCGTCTGGTGAATCGGATAGTCGTCGAGCTTGTTCAGCATGTCCGGCCTGCGCAGGGAGTCGGGCAGGCCAGTCTGCACTGCAGGTGAGTCGTTGACTACCGCTGGCGCCGCGACGCCACTGCGACTGCGAATCTACTCCTGGGGCACCCAGGCATTGACGGACGCCGTAGCGGCGCCATCGACGAATGATCCGTTGCTCCACAACAGGCCATTACTCCACAGCAGGCCGTTGCTCCAGAGCAATCCGTTGCTCCACAGCAATCCGTTGCTCCACAGCAGTCCATTGCTCCACAGCAATCCGTTGCTCCACAGCAATCCGTTGCTCCACAGCAGGCCGTTGCTCCACAGCAGCCCGTCGGACCAGATGTGGCCGCCGATCGCCGACGCTTCCATGCCCTCGACGTAGTAGGCGCCATCGTCGCGGCGGTTGGCCCGACCTCGAAAATGAGAGAGCCCGGCGAGATCCGCGGACACGTCCAACCCTGTATTGGCACAGTCGTAGACGTTCGCGTGCACTGCGGCGTGGGCGTCGACCATGCCTGCACCCTGCTGGAACAGCGAGTACGCGAGGCGACCCTGGGCGTCCAATGCGGGCCGTGCCGTCGCCATGAGTTTGCATTTGACTTGATCCGGCGTCAGTTGCGGCTCGCTCTGCAGGATCAGCGCGGCAACGCCCGCCACGATTGCCGCGCTCTGCGAGGTTCCCGACATGAAGAAGTAGGCATCACCATCGTGAAAGTCGGGGCGCGCCTTGGCGATCCGCCCACTCTTGTTCATGATGCCCAACACTCTGCCACCTGGTGCGACCACCTCCGGCTTGACGAACGCTTCGTGCGTGGG
>JBFKCZ010000274.1:0-4725 GCA_041620035.1 Pseudomonadales bacterium | reverse complement strand
TGTCGAGCTCCACTTCGGTTTCGGCGTCCTGGTCGGCGATCGTGATGCCGCCCACTTCGGACGAGTAGACCTCGTGATTGGTGTCGACCTGCTTGATGTCGGCGTGACGAGTGACCGACCAGTAAGGGCCGTTCATGCTCTGCCCGCAGTAGTGCACGGGGTCTTCCTTGCGCAGCCGGGCAAAGAGCGGACCCCAGCTGTCGTCGCCGTACAGGCGAGCCTGACTGACGTCGATCGCTTCGAGCGCGATGTTGGAAGTGGTCATAGTGTTTCTCCTCGGTCGATATCTGGCTCGGTGGCGATGCGCATCAACTCACGAACACGTGCGGCGTGAAGTGACCGTGGAACTGATGCGGCAGGTGATGCCGCAACGGCAACCGGCACACGCGGTCGGTCACATCTTCCGCGCGGTAGATCTGCAGCTCGCTCGTGTGCTCGAACGCGTCGTACACGACTTCGAGAATGTAACCGTCGTCTTCCCGGCGCGCATCGTTCGCCGCGGCAAACAGCGGTTCCGAACCGTAGTGTCCGGCCGGCAGTGTCACCAATGTCGATTCGCCCTCGAAGCTCACCTTCTGGAAACCGTTGAAGAAGCTGTTCGCGCCGTTGTCCACACTGCACGCCGTGTAGCAGGCTTCGTGCTGGCGGCCGGCGACCGCCGTATTGAACGTTGGGAACTCCGACTCGACATCACTTACGCGCTGCACGCCGATGGCACCCGAGGCGAGATTCAACGTGTATCGGTTGTACACGCCGCCACCGAAACGCCCATTGGGGTTGAAAACATCGGCCAGCGTCGCGTTCGCATCGAAGTTGTCGGCGAACATACCGTCGACCACGATCTCATCGCCGCGCTCGAACGCATTGCCGAAATGGATGATGGCGCCCGGGCTGGTTTCGAACTCCCTGACGACCGCGAGCGAGTCGAGATCGACGACCAGAATTCGCATTGGCAATGCATCGTCGAATGCGATGTTGTCGGAGATGCTGTTCTTGCCGAGGATCACATTCGTCATGCCGCCGATGACGATCGAATTGATGAAGAACACGGCGTGACGATCGGCTAACGCGAAGTCGTGACAGAACGGAAAGCGATCGAGCGGCAACTGTGCCTTCTGCGAAAGGCTGCCGCCGGGCGCGATGCGATAGATGTTGATGCACGGCCGGGGACCGCGCAGCGAGAACCCCGCGATGCCGGCGCCGAAGTTGATGTACTGACCGGACACCGGGTGTACCTTGCCGTGCGCGCTGAACACATTGCCCCGCGACAGCTCGCCCTCGTAGTCGTGTTCACCGATCGTGTCGAGCGACCCCGGTTCGAGACGCCAGGGCCGGCCGCCTTCGTTGAGCGCGAGCAGCTTCCCGCCGTGATAGACGATGCTGGTATTGGCGGGGTTGGCCGGCATCTTGAGGAAGTTCTTCCACCGGCCGCCAGGCAGCTGCGTACCGAATCCGCGATACAGGATCTTCTGCTGGGCCGTTTCCTCGACGTACTTCGGCGTTCTGACGTACGCATTACGGAAGTGGACGCGATCGTTGACGAAACTGAACTGGCAGATCATGCCGTCACCGTCGAACCAGTGACCGAACTTCTGGTCGCCGATGCGCTGCCGCCCGGGACCGTTGCGGAAGAACGTACCCGTGAGGTTCGAGGGCAGCTGCCCATCGATGTCGTCGATCCAGTAGCTGTACTCGCGATCGAGATTGGCGAGTCCGCCGTGACAGGTGGGCGCTTCGTTGGCAGGGGAACGCACCGCGTTCATCGCAATCTCGAACCGGGGAAACAGCCTCACTATAGCGGTGGCCCCACGCCTTCGCTATCGTGGAGCGAATCCTTTGCAACGACAGTCGGGACCCGCGCAGTGAAGACAATCAAGGCGTTCGATGCGTCCGCCATCCATCGCGGCAACAAGGGCCTCGACATCGATCATGCGGCAACTGCGCGCGCGGCCGATGAACTGATCGACTCGATGACCCTCGCGCAGCAGTTCAACGAGATCCGCGGTTTGCAGCAGCGGCCGATCGACGGGCTCTACCACGCCGGCGGCGACGAGGCCCTCGGCATTCCGCCCTATCTGATGGTCGACGGTCCGCGCGGCGCCCGTGCCGGGAAAGCTACCGCGTTCCCGGTAGCGATGGCGCGCGCGGCGACGTTCGACGTGGCACTCGAACGGCAGGTCGGTCTCGCGATCGGTCTCGAAGTGGCGGCAAAGGGCGGCAACGTGCTGCTGGCCCCCACGATCAACTTGTTGCGCCACCCCGGCTGGGGGCGTGCGCAGGAAACCTACTCCGAAGATCCACATCACATGGGCGCCATGGCGGTGGCATTCGTGAGCGGCGCACAAAATCACGTGCTGACGAGTCCCAAGCATTTCGCGCTCAACAACCTCGAAAACACCCGCTTCGATCTGAGCGCGAATGTCGATCGGCGCACGCTGCACGAACTGTACCTGCCGCACTTCAAGCGCTGCGTCGTGGAGGCGGCCGCAGCATCGGTGATGAGTGCGTACAACAAGGTGAACGGCACGTACTGCGGCGAGCACCCGGAGCTACTGACCGACATCCTGCGGAACGACTGGGGATTCAAAGGATTCGTGGAGTCCGACTGGTTTCTGGGCACGCGATCCACCTCAGCCGCGGTCAATGCGGGGCTCGACATCGAGATGCCGGCGGGATATCGGTTCAGCGACGAAAAACTCGTCGCAGCGATCGAATCCGGTGAGATCCCGGAAGCCACCATTCGCCGCAACGCGCGCAACGCGATCTATCAGAAGATCGCATGGCGGCTGGCCGAAGCACCCGCAATCGACCCTTCTGTCGTGGAGTGCGACGCACACATCGCGCTCGCAAGACAAGTTGCCGCGCAGAGCATCGTGCTGCTCAAGAACGACCGGGAAACGCTCCCCATGCACGATGCCAAAGCGCTGCGCATTGCCGTGGTGGGCGACCTCGCCAACGTCGCCAACCTCGGCGACCGCGGCAGCAGCTTCGTGCAATCCACACACACCACCTCGCCGCGCGCCGGCATCGAACAACACGCGGAACACGCAACTGTCGAGTACTTCGATTCGACCGCCGACCTCTCTGTTCTGCGCGAATTCGACGTGAGCATCGTCGTGGCTGGTCTCACGTACAAAGACGAGGGTGAGTTCATACCCACGGCGCAGCAGGCGGCCGAAGGCACCGATCTCGCCCGCGGCGGCGACCGTGCCGACCTCGCGCTGCCGGCCCACCAACGCGACCTCATTCGACGCGCGGCGAAGTCGGCGCAGCGTACGATCGTGGTGCTCGAAGGCGGGAGTGCGATTCTCGTCGACGACTGGATCGACGACGTCGAGGCCGTGCTCATGGCGTGGTATCCGGGTCGCGAGGGCGGTCATGCCATCGCAGACGTGCTGTTCGGTGCCGTCAACCCGTCGGGTCGGCTGCCCGTAAGTTTTCCACGCGCGATGGATCAGCTCATGCCCTGGGACATCACGGCGCTGGACGTGCCCCACGATCTGCTGCATGGCTATCGCTACCTGCAACATCACGGTCACGAGCCATCATTTCCATTCGGATTCGGTCTCAGCTACACCACGTTCGCGTTCCACAGCGCCGCGATCCGCCGCACGAATGCGGGTTTCCGCATCCGCGTCGAAGTGGAGAACACCGGGAAGCGGGCGGGCGCCACGGTTGCGCAGCTCTATGTCGCCTGCGAAGGTTCGAGCGTGTTCCGCGCACCGCGGGAGCTCAAAGGGTTCGGTCGCGTCGATCTGGAGCCAGGCGAACGCATCGCACTGGAGATCGACGTCGATGACGACGATCTACGGTACTTCGACACCGAACGCGGCTGGCAGCTCGAAGGATGCACCTATGCCTTCGAACTCGGC
Source organism: Pseudomonadales bacterium (assembly GCA_041620035.1). Lineage (GTDB taxonomy): Bacteria > Pseudomonadota > Gammaproteobacteria > Pseudomonadales > Azotimanducaceae > SZUA-521. Next base: position 853 of record JBFKCZ010000274.1, on the reverse strand, counting down.
ACGTCGGCGAACGCGCTGACGCGTATCGGTAGCTGGCGCCGTACGCAACATGACTGGCAGGCAAACCCATGAGCAACCTTCAGACATTCCGCCGCGAAACCCGGGCCTGGCTCGAAGAGAACTGTCCGGCCGGCGCGCGTGGACCGGGGCAAACCGCGTGGGGCAGCTCGAAGATCGCACTCGATACCGACACGCGGCTGTGGCTCGAACGCATGGCGGAGCGTGGCTGGACAGTGCCGACATGGCCGCGTGAATACGGCGGTGCCGCACTCGAACGCGCCGAATACACCGTGCTGATCGACGAGTTGAAACGCATCGATGCACGAACGCCCCTCACCGGACGTGGCGTCAACTACATCGGCCCCACCATTCTCGAGCTTGGTACCGAAGCGCAGAAGCGCCGCTGGTTGCCGGGCATCGCCCGCGGCGAAGGTGGCTGGGCCATGGGCTACTCCGAGCCGGGCGCCGGCTCGGATCTGGCGAGCCTGAGCACCCGCGCGGTACTGAACGGCGATCACTACGTCATCAACGGCCGCAAGACGTGGACATCGGACGCCATGGACTGCGACTACATCTTCGTCCTGGCGCGAACCAACCCGGAGCGATCGAAGCACGAAGGCATCAGTCTGATACTCGTGGACATGAATCAGCGCGGTGTGATCGTGCGGCCGATCCGCCTGCTGTCGGGTGCTTCGCCATTCAACGAAACGCTGTTCGAGAACGCGATCGCGCCAGCCGACGACGTGATCGGCGGCGTCGACAACGGCTGGACCGTCGGCAAGCGCCTCCTGCAGTTCGAGCGATCGACGCACGCCGGCATCAACATTTCCGGCTCCCAGGGGGGCCGCTCCGT
>JBFKCZ010000273.1:0-4754 GCA_041620035.1 Pseudomonadales bacterium | reverse complement strand
GAGCAGACTGCGCTGAATTGCACCGATCGATGCACTAGAAATGTTGCCGTACTCGCCACGCAACTCCTTCGAGTTCTCGTTCATCCACAGGAGCAGCGAGCGCAGGTCTTTCAGATCGAGCAGCAACAAGCCTTGATCGTCGGCGATCTTGAAGGCCGCGTAGAGAATGCCCGACTGCGTGTCGTTGAGCTCCAGGAGGTTACCGAGAATGAGCGGCCCCACTTCCGAGATCGTGGTGCGCACCGGATGGCCCTGCTCGCCATAGATGTCCCAGAACATGGTCGGACAGCCGCGCGCGGCGTAGTCGGGAATCGAGATGATGGACAGGCGGCGGTCGATCTCCTTGTGCGGCTTGCCCGGCTGCGCAATCCCCGACAGATCACCCTTCACATCGACCGCAAACACCGGCACGCCCGCACGCGAGAATCCTTCAGCAAGCACCTGCAACGTGACGGTCTTGCCCGTACCCGTCGCTCCTGCAACCAGACCATGGCGGTTACTCATTACACACGGTTGACCGATGTGTTTGCCGTCCGCACCGCCGATGAGTACCGAATCCGTCATGCAGTCGTTCCCCGAAAAATATCCGACGCATGATAACGGTTCACGGTTCAGAGCACCTCCGCGAGGCGCGCAACACCGTGCTCGATCCCGGCGGGCGCGGTGCATGCATAGCTCATCAAGAGCTCCAACTCTGCACGCGCCGACTGCGCATACAGCATCTCGATACTGCGCACACCCACGCCGGCCGCGGCGGCACGTCGCATCGCACCGGATGCATCGCGCGCCCGCCGATCCTTCACCCGCATCACCACATGGACACCCGCCGCCGCGCCGAGCACTTCCGCACGGTCGGCGAAGTGCTGGTGGATCGCGTTGAGCAGCGCTTTCCGGTTCGCGGCATAGCTGAGACTCGCACGGCGCAAGTGCCGCGCGAAGTGACCCTCGCCGACGAACGCCGCCACCGCCTGCTGAACGACCAGCGGTGCCCCACTGCCCGCCAGCGCCTTGATGCGACGAAACGGCTCGATGAGTGCATCCGGCACCACGAGATAACCAAGCCGCAAACCCGGTGCGATCGTTTTGCTGAAGGAGCCGGCATAGATCACCCGCGATGCATCGAGACTCGCGAGACTCTCCACGGGACGCGCGTCGTAGCGGAACTGACTGTCGTAGTCGTCTTCGAAGATCAGCGCACCGCGACGCGCCGCCCAGGCCAGCAGTTTCTGCCGCCGCGCCAACGACATCACGCTGCCGAGCGGAAACTGATGCGACGGAGTGACATACGCGAGGCGGATCGGCCCCTCCGGCAGTTCGCTCGCGCGCAGACCTTCCGAATCGACCGGCACCGCAGTGATCTGCGCGCCGTGCGCCTGCATGAGCATGCGCGCAGGCAGGTAGTGCGGATCTTCGAGCACTGCCCGCGCACCGGGCGAAATCAGAAGCCGCGCCGTGAGATCCAGCGCTTCCTGCACACCCTGCGTGATGAGTACCGCGTCGGCATCGACACGAATGCCGCGCGCGTAACGCAGGTGATCGGCGATGGTGGCGCGCAGTTGTGGATCCCCTTCGACCGGCGCGAGCGCGGTTGCATTCGCCGCACGCGCACAGCGCGCGAGCAACCGCGACCATGTCGTGCGCGCGATGCCGTCGAACGCAACGCGACCGTAACGAAAGTCGCACGCATAGCGACGCTCCGACCCGGCTTCGGTGATCAGGGGCAACATCGGCTGGTTCAGCGCGAGCCAGGCGCCAAGCGGTGACAGTGTGGCGGGGTGCTCTGCAGCTAGCGGGCGCCGACCATTGACCTTCTTCGTAGCACGCGACTCCGCAACCCCGGTCTGCTCGGCGACAAAAGTGCCTGAGCCCTGCCGCGCAACGAGATAGCCCTCGGCGAGCAGTTGATTGAACGCAATGAGCACCACATTGCGAGAGATGCCGAGATCGGCCGCGAGCTGCCGCGACGAAGGCAACCGCTCACCGGGCTCGAGCCGACCATCGCGAACGGCAGCCCGCACCGTCTGCAGGACGCGTTCGATCAGCGTGCCACCTTCCGGCAGGGTCAGGTGCATGAAACTGGCGCCATGGAACCATCGATAACTGGCTCTTTCATAGAACCAATAGTGCTCGCACCATCACCCCACGAACAACCCCGCGTCAGGAGACCGACGATGACCGCCATCACCCCCGTAACACGCGAAGCGGCGACCGATGCGCAGCGCGCCGTATTCGACCGGATCGAGCAGCACTTCGGCCGGCCGCTCACCGCCGTCACCGTCACCGCGCATAACCAAGCAGTACTCGATGCGGTGCTCGCGTTCGAGCGCGCCATCGCCCGCGCCGACCGACTCGGCGACCGCATCAATCACCTCGTCAATCTCAAGGTGGCGGCACTCCTGGGATGCCCGTTCTGCATCGACATCGGCTCGCACCTCGCCCGCAAGGCGGGCCTCTCGAGTGCTGCACTCCGCGACCTGCCGAACTACCGCGAAAGCGGTGAGTTCACCGACGCAGAACGCGCAGCCCTCGAAGTCGCAGAGGCGATGACACTGGGCGATGGTGAACTCGACGCAACACTCTGGCTGAAGCTCAGGGACCGCTTCGACGACGGCCAACTCGTAGAACTGTTCGCAGTCGTCGCGTGGGAGAATTACCGTTCGCGATTCAACCGCGCCGCCGGTCTGCAGGCTGCAGGGTTCTGCACCGTCGCTGATCGCGCCGCATCGGAAGCCGCGCCCACGTGTAACCACCGGAGTTGAGCAGACATGAAACTCGAGGCTTATTTCGAACGCATCGGCTATCGCGGCACGCCGCGCGTCGACTTCGCGACGCTGCGAGACCTCCACCGGTTACACCTCCTCACGATCGCCTATGAAAACCTCGACGTTCAGCTCAAACGCCCCGTGGGAATAGACATCGAACCGATCTACCACAAGATCGTCGAAGAGCACCGCGGCGGCTGGTGCTACGAAATGAACGGCCTGCTCGCCTGGGCACTCGAAACCATCGGCTTTTCGCTCACGCGCATGACGGCAGGTGTCCACCGCGTGGACCACGGTGACGCAGCCGTGGGCAACCACCTCGCACTGTGGGTGCATCTCGATACGTCCTACCTCGCCGACGTCGGCTTCGGCGATGGCATGCTCGAACCCATCGCCATCGAACCCGGCAAGTTCCGCCAGGGCATCTTCGACTTCGAACTGGAGCGGCTCCCCGACGGCTGGTGGCGCTTTCACAATCACGAACATGGGTCGGCGCCTTCGTTCGACTTTCATCTGTCACCCGGCGAGCGCGCACGCTTCGAAGCGCAGTGCCAGTTCCTGCAGACGTCGCCGCAATCGCCGTTCACCCAGGTCGCCGTGGTGCAGCGCCATCTGCCACAGGGGCTTGCGCTCCTGCGCGGCCGCCTGCTGAAAGTGATTCATGCCGACCGAACCGAGAAGCGCACGATCGAAGACCGCGCCGACTACGCGACCACTCTGCGGGATCTCTTTGGACTCGAACCGCCCGAGCTCGGCGCGCTCTGGGACAACGTGCAGCGGCAGCACGCAGAGTTCATGGCGGCAAATGCGAACGAACAGGCCGCGGGCGGGTAGATCTCGTATAGGCAGGAAGGCGGTGGCAGGGCGGCGGCACCGCAACTACAGCCCCCGATCCTTGACGCTCCGAAATGAGCCCGCTTTAATACCGCGCTTCGCGCGGGCCGCCCCTACGCCATACCTCGACGGGTATCGGCCAAGCGCGCCTCCCGGCACGAACCACGCTCAAAGGCCAGGTAGCTCAGTTGGTAGAGCAGCGGACTGAAAATCCGCGTGTGGGCGGTTCGATTCCGCCCCTGGCCACCAATCAATTCAACAAGTTACGGGATCTCGGAAAGCAACGTCTTTCCAATATATTGGCTGCTTTCCAATATTTATCGCAACGGCCGCACCGATTCCGGCTTAGCGCGGTAAAACAAGTGAAGCCCACGAACTGCGAGGAAGTCTCCGAATCTGTTCGACTGCAGTCCTCAACGCTGGCGACCACTCAATGACCATGCGCTTTCCGGTCTTCGAAACTGTCACGTGAATACCATCGTCGCAAAGCTGGGATAGCAAGATGTCCGACTTCCCGCGGCCAGTTATTAGCTTGAAGTCGAGATACGCGGCTATCAGATCGCCGGCAAACTCTTTGAACGCGATGTACTCCCAATCTTCAACTCACCGCTGACGTGGTCGCTCCTTGAACCGCTCCACTCCCGGACATGGATTTCGGTCGACAAGGCCCCAACGACTTCTCGCCGCTGGCCTGCTCGGGCTCGGACTGATGAGGCGCAGCTCGCTCGGCTAACCATTGCCCGCCGGTCAGTTCCCTGGCGCATTCCCGACGCGTGGGTGCCCGGTCCTCAAACTGACGGGTAATGGATAGCCCCTTACGATGAGCGCGCCCAATTCCAGCCGAGATTAATCGCCCTTCCGTTGCGCTGTGAGCAGGTGAAGTTTCGCAAGGCACGCGAAAACCATAGTAGCCATGCCTACAGTGAACAGCGCAATCGTACCGATACCTCCGATAGCGTATGTGCCAAATATCCGCGCTGCGATGGTTACCACGCAGATCAGTATCCCTATGACCGCCGCAACATCTCCCGTAACACTGATGAGCTTGTTCATCGGCCCTTCCTCGAATGGTCCACGGAACTCATGGTCGTCTCATCCAGCGACGCGCGCAATCTGCCGACACGATGTTGGTCGGCTCCTTGGTCTGGTTGCCATCGG
>JBFKCZ010000272.1:0-4767 GCA_041620035.1 Pseudomonadales bacterium | reverse complement strand
TGTGGTCCGCGAGGGCCGTGATCATGCCGAGGTTCGCCTGATACCCCGTGGTGAAGACCATGGCCGAGCGCGCCCCGTAGAAGTCGGCGAGTTCCGCTTCGAGCGCCTGGTGTTCGGGATAGGTGCCGTTCGCCATCCGCGAACCGGTGGTGCCAGTACCCTGATGCGACGCGGCTTCGCGTGCGGCGGCGATGCACTCGGGGTGGAACGTCATGCCGAGATAGTTGTTGGTGCCTGCGAGGATCACCTCGCGTCCGCCGATCGTGCCGCGGGTAGGATCACCATCGACGATGATGGGAAGGCCCAAGGCCGTGCCATGACCCTGCGGCAGAATCTGGGTCGTGATGCGCCGCTCGACCAGATTCATCGATCGGCGACCAGCCGTTCGACTTCCGCGGCCAGATCGGTGATGGTTCTTATCTCTGCGAGATCGTTGAGCGGGAAACTGATGTCGAACTCGTCTTCCAGCTGCTCGATCACTTCCATGATCTCGATCGACGACAATCCGACGTCATCCACGAGGTCACTGTCGAACTCGACCACCACACCGTCTTCGGCGAGTTGGTTGACAAGCTCCTTGAGGCGAACTGCATAATTCTCGCGCTGAGTCATGTGGGTCTCGCGGGATGCGGAGTTGGGTTGAGCGGAAGCGATTATAGCGACAAAGCCGCGACCCCGGCCAAACACTCTAGTGCCAGCACATTGCGCACAGCCCCGCGTATATGGGCCGTTGCGAGCTATCGTGCGGGAGAGAACTCCCAGATCTTCGGCCTGGTGTCCCGGTTGGGTGTGGAGCCCACGATCAAGCGCATGGTGTATGGAACGCTCGCGGGTCCCATCGGCATCGCACGGCTCGTCACACTGGCCGGCATCGATCGCGCGGCATCCGATCCGCTGGAACCGCCGTGGCCCGATCTCATCGTGTCGGCCGGGGTGAAGAACGAGCCATTGTGCCGGTGGGTTCGTGAGCAGAACGGCGGTCGCACGCGCCTGGTGTTCCTGGGGCGCACCTGGGCGCGCCGGCGCCACTTCGACCTCGTCGTCACCACGCCGCAGTACCGCTTACCCAAGGAAGCGGGCGTACTGCATAACCTGATGACCCAGCACGGTGTTACGCGCGCGCGTCTCGGCGAAGCCGCGGAGCGGTGGTGTGTGCGGTACCACCAGCTGCCCGAACCGCGCATCGGCGTACTGCTGGGCGGCGACTCCGGTCCGTTCGTGTTCGGCAAGCAGGCGGCAACGCGGCTCGCCGAATCGCTGAACGCAATGGCATCGAGACGCGGCGGCTCGGTGATGGCGACCTCGAGTGCGCGCACGAGTCCCGAAGCGATCGCAGCGCTCGAGGCGAATCTGCGGGTGCCTCACGACGTACACCGGTGGCGGAAGGGCGAATCGGAGAATCCGTATCTCGGCATCCTGGCTATGGCCGACGAAGTGGTCGTCACGGCCGACAGCATCGCGATGCTCAGTGAAGCCGCCGCTACCGGTAAGCCGGTGCACATGTTCGGGCTCGCGCCCGCGGGCGCGCCGGGTGCGGACAGTACGCCGAAGGCGCGCGGTTATGCGTTGATCATGAAGTACGGTCCACAGCGACTGTCGCGGGATCTGTCGCTGTTCCACGAGGCGTTCGTGGCGGCCGGGCACGGTGTCTGGCTCGGTGACGATGCGCGCGTTCCGGTGGCCGATGCGGCGACGGAGGCGGTGACGACCCGCGAACGCGTCATGTCGCTGCTCGATCGGGCCTGACGCCGCCGACTACCCGAGTGCGGCCGTGGCAGGTGCTACGGCCTGGATGTGACCATTGCGCAATCGATACACCCGGTCGGCCGCAGCGGCGAGTGCCGGCTGGTGCGATACGGCGAGAACCGTCACCTGCTCGCTCAGCGATTTGAGCGTTGCGCAGATGTCGGCCTCGGTGTCCGCATCGAGCGCGCTGGTCGCTTCGTCGAGTATCAGCAGGCGCGGGCTGTGTGCGAGCGCGCGCGCGATCATGATGCGTTGGCGCTGCCCGCCGGACAGGCGCGTGCCACGTTCGCCGACAATCGCGTGGATTTCTTCGGGAAGTCGTTTGACGAACTCTTCTGCGCCGGCCGCACGCAGCGCCGCTCGGGCGTCTTCTTCGGTCAGCACCGGATCGCCGAGCGTGACGTTGTGCAACACCGAATCGTGCAGCAGTAAGTTGTCCTGAGGCACGTAGCCGATGTTGTGTCGCCAGGCCCTCAAGTCGATTTCCGTCAGCGGTACGCCATCGATTCTCACATCGCCGGCAGTGGGCTGCACGAGCCCGATGATGAGGTCGGCGACGGTCGTCTTGCCTGTACCCGAGTCGCCGATCAGGCAGGTGATGCCACGCGCCGGTATGTCGAAGGTAGCCTCGTTCAGAATCGGGTGGGCACCATAGGCGAACGACACGCGGTCGAAGGCGATCGACTTCTCGAGGCGCGGAGTGACCGTGCCCGTATTCTGTTCTGCGGCGGCTCGTGCCTGCGCGATGGTGTCATTCAGCGCCCAGTACGCGCTCTCACAGGTCAACATGCGTTGATAGTTCTTCTGAACCTTGCCGACCCGCTTCAGCGTCTGGCCCAGCACGAGCACCATGAAAGTGACCATCGGCAAGGCGAATTCGAAGGCGACCAACGCGAGGTAAATACCCACGACCACCACGAGTGCCATGAGCGACTCTTGCGCGCTCTCGAGGCCCGCCTCGCTCATCGCCTGGCGACGCAGCGCCTTGCGCAGTTTCCCCGTCTCGAAGGACAGCACTTCCTCCGCGACATGGTCGCGGCCCATCGATTTGAACGTCTTCACGGAAGCCAGCACGTCGGTGAGACTGCTCAGCAACGCGCGGTACCAGCGGGTCTGGAGATCACCAGCCCGGCGTGCGATGCGTACCAGTACGTGTGACGCCCCGAGCACGCCTGCGCCGACCACGATGCAGAGCACCGTCGCCTGCCACGAAGCGATGACGGCCACGGTGAGGTAGACGAGTGCTTCTACGGCGCTCGCCAGCACGCGCACGCCGTAGACGTAGGCGTTGGAGGCCCGCCAGGCCTCCGTAGCCATGGCATTTGCCAGGGAACCGGACGACTGGTGCGTGAAGAACTCCCAACGCGAGGCGATCACGTTGCGCAGGAGCGACATGCGCAGTTCCGTAGCGACGTCGGCTGCGATGTAGCCGATACGCTGATTGGCAAAGAAGATCAGGATGTTCTTCAGGATGATCGCGGCAAGGATGACGCTGAGCAGTGCACCGAGCGTCGGCGTGATACCGAAATTCGCCATGGCCTCGTTCAGCGCGGCGGAAAATCCGGTGCTGTCTTCTGCAACGCCTGTTGGCAGAGTCAGCTGCAACGCAGGCAGCAATGCGGACAAGCCGATGCCATCGGCGAGTCCCGACAGCAGCAGCGCGACGACGAGCAGCACGCTTTGCCAGGGATACTGCGTGACGAATGTTCTGAGTAGGGACATTGGCTACGTTTCGAAAGCTTATGTGGCGGCGCGCATGCAAGCCTAAGGGGCGCGACGCAGGAGAGCCAAGGCGACGCCGAATACGACCGCGCTCGGCAAGATGCTGACCAGGGCCACGGGAACGCCGGCGAGTATACCCGCGTTGACCGAGAGCTGCTCGGTCAGGTACAGGGCCAACGCAGCCGCAGCGCCCGCTGCGAGGCGCGCAGCTTTGCCGCCGCGACCGCGCAACGACAGCGCGAACGCACACGCGAACGCAGCATAGGCGACCGCTGCAAACGGCAACGCGAGCCTGCGCCACAGCTCCACACGCTCCGTGAGCGCGGCGGCATCGCTGTCGGAGTCCCCAGCGATAAGGTCGGCGATCGACAGACTCGACACGGTGAGGGAGTAGATCGCGTTCTCCGACGGCCAGATCGGCGTCCAGTTGGTGGTGGTGGCGATGGACAGGCGCTCGGGCACACCGGCGACGTAGCGCTTTTCGCGAACGTTCTCGAGCTGCCATGTGTCGGGTGTGATGACCGAGGCGGCATCCGCGTGTAGGTAGTCGGAAATCGTGCCGTCGTCGAACCGGTAGATGTGAATGCCCGTTGGTCGCTGGGCGTTCTCGATGCCTTCGACGTTCACGTAGGTGGATCCGCTGCGTGCCCAGAAGCCCTCGTCTTTCAGTGGATTGCCGGTCCTGGCCGTTTCGTACATGCGCAGGAGGCTCGCTTCGAGATGCGCGGGGCGTGCGACGACTTCGACGCCGGCGATCAGCACCATGGCGACGACGCTCGTGGCCATGGTGGTGGCGACGAACCAGCGGCGCGACACGCCTGCTGCGCGCAGCGCGGTGATTTCACTGCGGGCATCGAGATTCGCAAATGCCGCGAGTGTGCCGAGCATGACGATGAAGGGCGACAGATCGACCAGCAGCATCCCAGCGGAATACCCGTCGCCGATGGAGAAGAAGCCGAGTTGGTGCTGACCAACTTGGGCCGCTTTGGCGGACCGGCGATTCGCTATCGAACCGGCGACATCGTGCGAGGCTACCGCAACCATGACAAGCCGTGTCGATTCCTGTGGCTCGATGGCGGCGTGCTCGGACGCGCCGACGACATGATGGTGATTCGCGGCGTCAATGTCTTCCCCAGCAGCATCGAAGCGATCGTCCGCGAGGTCGCCGCCACAGCAGAATTCCGCATGATTGCCTCACGCACCGATGAAATGGATCAGCTTTCCATTGAAATCGAATCGGACGACGCCACGGCCGGCCAACTGTCCCACCTGCTACGTGATCGGCTCGCGATGCGGGTC
>JBFKCZ010000271.1:0-4805 GCA_041620035.1 Pseudomonadales bacterium | reverse complement strand
CGCCGGTGCCGGTACCGGCAAGACCAATACGCTGGCGCACCGCGTTGCGTTTCTGCTGCTCAATCGGGTCGCTCCGGAGCGGATCGCGCTCCTCACCTTCACCCGGCGCGCGGCTCAGGAGATGGTGCAGCGTGCCGAGCGCATCGCGCGGCGCGCGCTCCGGGATGCACCGCGTTCGTCCGCGTTGCACCCGAATGCCACACGCATGCTCTGGTCCGGCACGTTCCATGCGATCGGCAATCGGCTGCTGCGGGAGTACGCGCACGTGCTCGGGTTGGATCCGAACTTCTCGGTCATCGATCGCGGCGACTCGGCGGACCTCGTCGACATCAAGCGCCATGAGCTCGGCTTCACCAGGCTGCCGAAGCGGTTTCCGCGCAAAGACACCTGCATCGCGATCTATTCGCACCGAGTGAACACCCGCGGCACCCTCGCGAAGTCGCTGGAAGACAATTACCCGTGGTGCGTGGAATGGCATGACGAACTCGCCAGCCTGTTCCGGGCCTATGTGCTGGAAAAGCAGAAGCAGCAACTGCTCGATTACGATGATCTGCTGCTGTACTGGCACGTACTGACTCAGGAGCGAACTATCGCCGCCGAACTCGGCGCGCGCTTCGAGCACGTGCTGGTGGACGAGTACCAGGACACGAACACGTTGCAGGCGGAAATCCTGCTGGCCATGAAACCCGACGGCGCTGGACTGTGCGTGGTGGGTGACGATGCGCAGTCGATCTACTCGTTTCGCGCGGCTTCCGTGGAAAACATCCTCGAATTCCCGCGCCGCTTCACGCCACAGGCCGAGATCGTCACGCTGGATAGGAACTACCGTTCGCTGCAACCCATCCTGGATGCGGCAAACCGGTTGATGGCCGACGGTTCGCAGCGCTTCGAGAAGAATCTGCACTCCGAGAAGCCGTCGGCGCAGAAGCCCTGGTACGTCACGGTGGAAGACGAGCGCAATCAGAGTCTGTACGTGGTCGAGCAGGTGCTGCAGAAGCGCGAGCAGGGCACGGCGCTCACGCAGCAGGCGGTGCTCATGCGCAACTCGCATCACAGTGATGCCCTGGAAGTGGAGCTGGTGCGTCGCAACATCCCCTACGTCAAGTACGGCGGCCTCAAGTTTCTGGAAGCCGCGCACGTCAAGGACGTGCTCGCGGTGTTGCGCTTCATCGACAATCCGCGCAATCGTCTCGCGGGGTTTCGCACGCTGCAGCTGCTGCCTGGGATCGGCCCCGCCATTGCGGACAAGTGTCTCAATGCGCTGGCAGATGCGGGCTTTGCGCTGAATGCGCTGCGCGAGTGTCGTGTACCGGCCGCAGCCGAGCACGATTGGCAGGCGTTGGTCGAGCTCGTCAACGATCTGCACGATCGGCGCGAGTGGGCGGGGCAGATGACGCAGGTTCGACAATGGTACGAACCCCATCTGCAGCGGTTGTACGACGCGGCACACGTGCGTCAGGCGGATCTGGAGCAGCTCGAACTCATCGCGCTGCAGTCGCCCACCCGCGAACGCTTCGTCACTGAACTGACGCTCGATCCGCCACAGGCGAGCGGTGACGAGGCGGGTCCGCCACTGAAGGACGAGGACTACCTCATCCTGTCGACGGTGCACTCGGCGAAGGGTCAGGAATGGGATTCGGTGTTCGTGCTGAACGTGACCGACGGCAGCTTTCCCAATGAATTCGCGGCTGGAAAGCCTGCGCTGATCGAGGAGGAGCGGCGCCTCTTGTACGTGGCGATCACGCGCGCCAAACGCGATCTTCAACTCATTGCGCCACTCAGGTTCTATGTCACTCAGCAGAGCCGTTGGGGTGACAAGCACGTGTACGGCGCGCGCAGTCGCTTTCTGACGGAGCCGGTGCTCGCGGCCTTCGAGTCGCGCGTGTGGCCGGCGGATGGCGAGGCGCCATTGAAGAGTCCGGCCGCGCAGAGCAACGTGCGCATCGATGCGGCGGCGCGCATGATCGGTATGTGGGAAGACTGAGACGTACACAGTGAGGACAGCACATGGAACTGAATGACAAAGTAGCCATCATCACCGGTGCCGGATCCGGTATTGGCCGTGCCCTGGCGCAGCGCATCGCAGCGGCGGGTGCACGCGCCGTGGTGTGCACCGACTTGAACGGCGCCAACGCTGCCGAGACCGCCGCCATGATCGGTGCCGTCGCGCGCTCCGCGGCCCTCGACGTGGCCGACGAGAAAGCGATCGAACGGATCGTCGCCGACACCGAGGCGCGCGACGGCGCGGTGGATCTGTTCGTTTCCAACGCGGGTTACGGGCGCGCCGGTGGTTTGGATCTGCCGACCTCCGAATGGCAGAAGATGATGAACGTGCATGCGTTCTCGCATCTCTCCGCGGCGCGCGCCGTCATTCCGGGCATGGTGAAGCGCGGCGGCGGCTATCTGCTCTCCACGGCATCAGCGGCCGGCCTGCTGACGCAGATCGATTCCGGCCCGTATGCGTTGTCGAAGCATGCGGCTGTCGCGTTCGCGGAGTGGGTCGCCATCAACTACGCCGACCAGGGCATCGGTGTATCGGTGCTGTGCCCGCAGGCGGTGCGCACGAACATTCTGGGTCCGCGTCCGGAAAGTGCCCGGCGCAATACCGGCCAGGCCTCCGGCGATGGCATTCTGGAGCCGGAGTTCGTGGCCGATGCATGTCTCGACGCCATTCGCGAGGGGCGCTTCCTCGTGCTCCCGCATCCGGAGGTGGCGACGTACTTTCAACGCAAGGCCAACGACTACGATCGCTGGCTGAGCGGCATGCGCCGGTTTCGCCGCAAACTACAGGGCGGGTGATTGGGGGCGCGGCGCGCGCGCCGCGCCGAGCGCATCGTATCCATACACCCACGCCATCGCGTTGGCGGGCGCGTGGCCCATCGCGCGATTGCGCAACCAGGCCTTGATGCCGCTCAGGTGAAACACCCTGGAGTTGCGTCGTGAGCCCGCCTGAATGCGCGCGGTGCGCTCGCGTCGCAACGATTCGTAGCGCTGCAGACCGACTTCGATGTCGGTGCCTTGTGCGACGCATCGCGACAATACCGCACCATCTTCGATCGCCATGGCAGCACCCTGGGCCATGAAAGGCAGCGTAGGGTGACAGGCATCGCCCAGTAGCGTGATGCAGCCCTTGCTCCATTGCGGCATGGGCGGGCGGTCGAACAGCGCCCATTTGAAGCAGCTGTCTTTGTCGGCGGCGTCGATCAGCGTCTGCAGTTCGGGATTCCAGCCGGCGAAGTCGCGCTTCAGTTCCGAATGCTCGCCGCGTTCCGTCCACGACTCCACTTCCCAGCCCGACTTTTCCACCACACACACGCAGTTCACGAGTTCGCCGCGGCGCACGTAGTAATGCACGAAGTGCTTGCCTGGCCCCCACCACACCGTCGCCATCGGTCTGACGTGTTTGGCAGGTAACCGATCCACCGGCACCAGCGCGCGCCACGCAACACATCCCGTGAATGTCGGGGCTTCGGCACCGAACAGTGCGGTGCGCACGACCGACCGAATGCCATCGGCACCCACTAGCAGATCGCCGTCGTGGCGCTTACCACCGACTTCGATACTGACGCCGCTGGCTGCTTCGACGACTCGGTCGACGCGGGCGCTGGTATGGAGCGCGATGCGTTGAGTGTTGCGCGCCGCCGCCACGAGCACGGCCATGAGATCGGCGCGATGGACGTGGTAGTACGGCGCACCGTAGGTTTCGATGGCTCTGGCGCCGAGCGGGCTGCTGCTCAGTACGCGGCCGGTCTTCCAGTCGCGCATCTCCACACCCTCGGGCATGAAGGCGATCGCGCGCAACGCTTGCTCGAGACCAAGATCGTGCAGTACCCGTGAAGGATTCGGGCTCAACTGAATGCCGGCGCCGATCTCGCCGAAATTCTCGGCCTGCTCGAAGACGTCGACGTCGAATCCCTGCTGAGCGAAACACAGCGCCGCCGTGACGCCGCCGATGCCGCCGCCCACGATCAGTGCTTTTCTCTCGGCCACGCATCGACCTCCGGGACAAGATCTATCGAATCCTATAGTGGCGATCGTGGCGCGATTCCGCCATCTTGAGGCGCTTTGGCGCAATCAGGAGATGGCATGGGCCACCCACAACTCGATCTTTCCAACGACGAACTGCTGCGCACCACCCGTGCAGTGCGAAAGCGGCTCGACTTCGACCGCCCCATCGATGACGCCGTGCTGCGCGAATGCCTGGAAGTTGCCGTGCAGGCGCCGACCGGGTCGAACGCGCAGGGATGGCAGTTCGTGTTCGTGAGAGACGCATCCAAGAAAGCGAAGATCGGTGAGTACTACGCGCAGGTCTGGCAGGAGTACAAGAACATGCCCTACGCGATCCACAAACTGCATCGCGGCACGGGCAACGACAAACTCGAATCCAGCCAGGAGCGGTCGACGGACTCGGCAGAGTACCTGGCGGCGAACATCGGCAGAGCGCCGGTGCTGCTGATTCCGTGTGTGGCCGGACGCACCGACATGCCGGGTGCCGGAGATCTCCTCGGGCAGGCGTCGATGTTCGGCTCGATCATTCCGGCGGCGTGGAGCTTCATGCTGGCCGCGCGCGCACGTGGTATCGGCAGTGCCTGGACCACGCTGCACCTGCGCCACGAGCAGGCCATTGCGAAACTGCTGGGCATTCCC
Organism: Pseudomonadales bacterium; assembly: GCA_041620035.1. Lineage (GTDB taxonomy): Bacteria > Pseudomonadota > Gammaproteobacteria > Pseudomonadales > Azotimanducaceae > SZUA-521. Next base: position 158 of record JBFKCZ010000271.1, on the reverse strand, counting down.
CATCAGCAGTTCATGCAGGTGGCGCTGATTCCGCTTGGCTACACGAAGGGTACGCACTTCAAGCCCGCGTACCGGCCGCCGATCGACACGGTCATGCATATCGACAAGTGGTAGCGCATACGCTCGCCACCGCTGTGCTGATGTTGATCGGCGTTGCT
>JBFKCZ010000270.1:0-4807 GCA_041620035.1 Pseudomonadales bacterium | reverse complement strand
GCGTTCGATGATGGATCTCTGGGTATCGATGGTCCGCGGCGTGTGCGACGTATCTATCGTCGTCGTGCCAGCAACGTGGTGCCTCTGAAAAGCGTCAGATGAGCCTGAAAGCCCGCAACTGGATGCTCATCGCAGTCGTCATGATGTTTCTGATCGGCATCCGTGTGGTGTCCACCCGACCGATTGCGGGCACGCCGTACTTCTCCGATTCCGATGCTCAGCGTTCGCCCGCCGTGATTGCCCATCAGGGGGGCGACGGTCTGCGGCCGGGCAACACGATGCTCGCGTTTCAAAATGCCTGGGCGCTCGGTGCCGATGTCCTGGAGATGGATGTGCATGCGACCCGTGATGGAACACCCGTGGTCATCCACGACGAGCGCCTGGACCGCACGACGGATCTCGCAGGCTATGTGAAGGAGCTGGATCTCGAGACAGTGCGCCAGGCGGATGCGGCCTACTGGTGGCCGACGCCCGAGGGTCCATTCCCGTTCCGTGGGCAGGGGGTGGGTGTGCCGCGACTCGTCGATGTCCTGACCGAATTTCCGGGCGCGCGATTCAGCATCGACATCAAACAGGTCGAGCCACCGATCGGAGATCGGCTATGCGAGACCATCGAAGGGGCGCGTGCGCGGAACAGGGTGCTGGTCTCGTCGGTCCACGCGCCGGCCATGGCCGACTTCCGCGCGGCCTGCCCGGGGGTCGCAACGAGTGCCACCCATCGAGAGGTGCTGGGGTTCATGCTGCTTCACCGCCTGCGTCTCATTGCGCTCTATCAGCCCGCGGCACATGCCCTGCAACTGCCGATGACCGCTTGGGGTCTCGAACTGATTACGCCTCGCTTGCTGCACGATGCGGCTCGCCGCGGCATGCATGTCGATGCCTGGACCATCAACGACGTGGGTGAAATGGCGAGGCTCAGCGACATGGGTGTTGCGGGCATCATCACAGACTATCCCGACCGGCTGCTGTCGCTCCTGGGGCGCGGCAACGAGAGTCGATCGAAAGCTTCCACGGCAGACGGCTCCGAGCCACTCAAGCGGCTGACGAACACGATGACGGCAAGCGAAGCCACGAACGCCGGCAGCAGTTCGTAGAACTCGAACAAGGGACCCGACCCGTACGGCCATATCACCACCATTGCGCCACCGACGGTCATTCCCGCGACGACGGCGGTGGAAGTCGTCGACCGCAGGTAAAGCGTGGCCAGTATCGCCGGGCCGAACGTTGCACCGAGTCCAGCCCACGCGCGCGACACGAGTTCCAGCACACCGCGCTCCGGATTGGCGGCGATCCAGATGCCGCTCGCGGCAACCAACAGCACGGCCACGCGCCCGACCCGCATGAGCTGGACATCGGAGGCCGATGGCACGACGCGACGCACGACGTCTTCGGTCAACGCGGTCGATGCGACGAGAAGCTGCGAGTCGATCGTGCTCATCACCGCCGCGAGAATCGCCGCGAGGACGAATCCCGCAACCCAGGGCGACAGTACCGCGCGCGTCAGGTGAATGAAGATGACCTCGGCGTCGGCAGGGGCGGAAGACTGCGACGCATACATGAATCCCACCAGCCCTACCGCAATCGCGCCCAGACACGAGGCGATCATCCATGCGATGCCCGTGAATCGTGCACGTTGTACCGAAGCGGACGGGTCGAGGGCCATGAATCGTGCAAGGATGTGAGGTTGCCCGAAGTAACCGAGTCCCCAGGCGAGCAACGAGACGATGCCGATGGCGCTGACCCCTTGCGTGAGTGATGCGTGCTCACCGAGTGGTATCCACTCGATCTGGGTCAGCGCGAGCGCAGGCACGCAACCCAGTGCCGCCATCATCAACGAGGCTTGTAAGACGTCCGTCCAGCTCACTGCCAGAAAACCGCCGAGCGCTGTGTACGACATGATGATTGCGGCGCCCAGCAGCAGGGCGTGATCATAGGAGAGGCCGAAGCTCGCGCTGAAGAGCTTCGCGCCGGCAACGAATCCTGCGGCCGTGTACACACCGAAGAACAACAGTACCAACGCCGTGGAGATCAATCCGATCGTACGTGCGCGTCGGGGAAACCGCTGAGCGAACAGCTGGGGTAGGGTGCGTGCGCCGCCGGACATCGTGCGCAGCCGCGGTGCGACCAGGGTCCAGTTGCAGTACGCGCCGATCACGAGTCCGATCACGATCCACGATTCCGACAAGCCCCCGATCAGCACAGCGCCTGGTACGCCGAGCAGAAGCCATCCGCTCATGTCCGAGGCCCCTGCAGAAAGCGCAGCGACGGTGGGGCCGAGTCGGCGTCCGCCGAGGGTGTAGTCGTCGAGGGTTCGAGTGTGCCGCCATGCGGCGAAGGCGATTGCTGCCAACAGCGTGAGGTACAGCCCGAACGAAACGAGTTCGGCGGTTGAGACCGGCGTCGGCACCCGGTCAGTCGGTCTTGCGGCGGCCGCGGCGTTCTGCGTCGCGTCGTGGTATGACTTCCTCGATCACGCGCTCGCTGTTACGGCGATCTTCGCGCTGGCGCCGACGATCGGCGGCACCGCGCCGCCGCTCCTTGGGCACTACCTTGGAACTGTCCTGACTCATGACCAGGATCTTCGCTGGGACAGGTGGGAATTCTAACGCGATTTGCTTCGGGGAAGGGGTACCGCGGATGGCCGGCTCGGTAGAATGGCAACCCAGCTGTTCGTGGACGAGATCATGTCTGAGCGTACCGATCGACTGGTCGATCTCGCGGTGTCGACGCTCGAGCGACTCAATGATGCATTGCCACCGAGCCGGACGCCGGACTGGTCGACGACGCGGGCAGCTGTCTGGCATCGATCGCCGATCCGTGGGGGGCTGCGGGCTCACGCCGATCTCGATGACATCGATCTCGACGATCTGCTGCACATCGACCGCCAGAAGGCCCTGATCGAGCAAAATACGCGACAGTTCGTCCGTGGCTATCCGGCCAACAACGTTCTGCTGTGGGGTGCCCGGGGATCCGGCAAGTCGTCGCTGCTGCATGCGCTGCTGAACCGCTATGGCGACGAGGGCCTGCGGCTGATCGAAGTGGACAAGGAGTCGCTGGCCGCACTCGCCGACATTGCCGATGCGCTGCGCGACGCGCCGTATCGGTTCATCGTGGTGTGCGACGATCTGTCGTTCGACGGCGACGACTCTTCGTATCGCGAGCTGAAGAGTGCGCTCGAGGGCTCCGTCTTCAGAACCGCACGCAACGTGCTCATATATGCGACATCCAACCGAAGGCACCTGCTCCCGGAGTACATGCGCGACAACCAGGAAGCCGTCGTCGGCGAGGGTGAAATCCACCAGGGCGAGGCGGTGGAGGAGAAGATCTCGTTGTCGGATCGCTTCGGACTCTGGCTCGCGTTCCACCCGTTGCGCCAGGACGCGTACATGGAGATTGTTGCGCACTGGCTTGCGCGTATCGGGTCCGCCTACGGTCTGACGGGCGAACTCACGGCGGAGGCGCGTGCCGAAGCGCTCCGCTGGGCTCTTGCACGTGGTGCACGCAATGGCCGCACGGCGAACTACTTCGCGCGTGATTGGATCGGTCGACAATTGCTGGCCGCCGAATCGTGAGCGCGACATGCGTCCGACGGCCGCGTCGCCTTGACGGAGGTAGGGGTGCTACATAGAATCCGCGCTCCTTTCGAAAGTCCCCTTCGTCTAGAGGCCTAGGACACCGGGTTTTCATCCCGGCGACAGGGGTTCGACTCCCCTAGGGGACGCCATCTCACCACTCGCAGTGCGTCGGCGGCTCATACCGCAGCACGGCTGACTGCCGCCCATTTGCTTTGCTTCCCGCTTGGCGAGTAGCTTCCAGGTACGACCTGACTGCCGTTCGGCAACGCGGGGAAGATCGACGTGAATCCGAACAAGGACATCGCGCCACCCAATCTGGGGCTGCAGATGCTCGAAGGGCGGGCCGGTGCCGAGTACGCGGCCCTGATGCTCCAGTTACCGATGTTGCGGCTGCAGGCGCCGCGCGGTCATGGTGAACCGGTGATGGTGCTGCCGGGCTTCATGACCGACGATCGATCGACCTGGTTGTTGCGACGCTTCCTGGGGTCGATTGGATACGCAGTAGCGGCCTGGGAACAGGGTCTGAGCCGCGGTCGGATGATGGATTTCCTGGCCCCGACGATTCAGCGCGTCGAAGACCTGGCGGCGACGCATGATGCCAAGATCCGCCTGGTGGGGTGGAGCCGCGGCGGCACCCTCGCTCGCGAAGTGGCCCGCGACCGTCCCGATCTCGTCGATCGCGTGGTTACGTTGGGCAGTCCCGTCAAAGGCGGTGCACGGGCCACCAGTATCGCGCGGCTGGTCCAGCAGCAGACGGGGCTCGACGCGATCGAAATGCAGCAGTTGATGCGCGCCCGGAACGCCGTGCCCATTCAGGTACCGATCACGGCGGTGTACAGCAAATCCGATGGTGTCGTCGCGTGGCAGGCTTGTATCGACGAGGTCAGCCCTCAGATCACCCATGTCGAAGTGCGGGGCAGCCATTCGGGCCTCGGATGGAACGCGGAGGTGTATCGAATCGTCGTGCGGGCGCTGCTGTGAGCGCCGGCATTCCCGGCCGCATCGAAGCCAGAGCCGAGGATTGAGCCGTTCAATCCTTTCGGGCAGAATACGCGGCCTCGCGCGGGAATAGCTCAGTTGGTAGAGCACAACCTTGCCAAGGTTGGGGTCGCGAGTTCGAGTCTCGTTTCCCGCTCCATCTTTTCTTAATAAGTTCAGTCAGTTACGGCATTTCGAGCGCCGGTCGATTGCAAGCCGTACGGAATCGGTACGGAAAGCTGCGGCAAACGCTG
>JBFKCZ010000269.1:0-4812 GCA_041620035.1 Pseudomonadales bacterium | reverse complement strand
GCCCGGGGCCTCTTTCTTTCTGTCCCGGCGAATTCCTGCCGGCCCGATTCGGGTCGCACCGGGTCGGTTATCATGCGCCCTCGCTCGAAGGGGGTTCGCCGTGAAATATCTGCATACGATGGTGCGCGTCACCGATCTCGCCGCCTCGCTCGACTTTTTCTGCGACAAACTCGGTTTGAAAGAAGTCGGTCGCCACGACAACGAAGGCGGGCGATTCACGCTGGTCTTTCTCGCCGCGCCGGGCGATGAGTCCGCACAGGTCGAACTGACGCACAACTGGGATCCCGAGGTGCTCACCGGCGGCCGCAATTTCGGCCATCTCGCCTACGCCGTCGACGACATCTACGCGACGTGCCAAAGGCTCGTCGACCGCGGCGTCGTGCTGAACCGCCCGCCGAGAGACGGCCGGATGGCGTTCATCCGTTCGCCGGACAAGGTCTCCATCGAGCTGCTCCAGCGCGGCGCGCCACTACCACCGAAAGCGCCGTGGAAGGACTTACCCAACATCGGCGAGTGGTAGCAGTAGCAGTTGGCTACAATGCCAGCCTGCGACTTCTCACGTTCATTCCAACAAAGGGAGAGACCATGAAACTCATCAGCTCCGTCGGCCCGAACCCGCACGTCGTGCGCATGTTTGCGGCCGAAAAAGGCATCCAGCTCGACCTGGAGTCGATCGACATCATGAAGGGCGACAACCGAAAGCCCGAGCACCTGAAGAAGAATCCGGCCGGCGGATCCCCGTGCCTCGTGCTGGACAACGGGCAGTACTTAAGCGAGATCACCGCGATCTGCGAATACCTCGAGGAGAAGTTCCCGAAGCAGCCACTGATCGGTACCACACCGGAAGAACGGGCAGAGACCCGCATGTGGACGCGGCGGGTGGATCTCTACGTGTGCGAACCCATGACCAACGGTTTCCGCTACAGCGACGGGCTGCCGCTCTTCAAGGATCGCATAACGACCCTGCCCGAGGCCGCCGAGGGTCTGAAGCGGCTCGCGCAGGAAAAGATCACATGGCTCGATGGCCTGCTGGGAAACAAGCAGTTTCTGTGCGGCGATCGCATCACGCTGGCCGATGTGCTGCTGTACTGTTTCCTCGCCTTCGGCGCCCAGGTCGGACAGCCGCTCAACCCCGCCAACAAGAACATCAAGGCGTGGTACGACCGCATGGCCGCCCGTCCGAGCGCCAAAGCCTGACAATGCCGACGGGGTGCCACGCGCCCCGCCGACTCGACGCAATTGGCAGCCACGGCGGGAGCGCCCTTCGGTCGCGAACACCCTAAAGGGGTGATCGGCGTGGCTCAGCACAGTGGCATGTGTTACTTTTAGTAGCGCGTTAGGGGTAGTTTCGGAACAGCCCTCCCCTGTTCCGATCAATTTCGAGGGGCCGGCGCTTGCGCACGACCTACATCACTGCGTTCGTCATCGCCCTGCTGATTGGTGCGTGGTTGTTGTCCGGACAGTTGACCGCACCCGCCCCCACGCCGCATCCGAGCCTTGCCGAGCAAAACCGACGCGCCGGTGTCGTCGCCGACGATGAGGCACCTGCCCGCGTGCGCGCGCAAATCAGCCGGGCGCAACCGAAAACCGCAAACATCCAAATCCGGGGCCGCACGGGCAACAAGCGTACCGTCGTGGTCAAGGCCGAGACCGGCGGCCGTCTCAACGAACGCGCCGTCGAGAGAGGACAGCGCGTACGCACCGGGGATCTGTTGTGCCGCATCGATCTCGACGATCGCAGCGCCCGACTTGCCGAAGCGACCGAGGCCCTGCGACAAGCGCAGATCGAGTTCGACGGCAGCAGCCAGCTAGCGGCCAAGGGCCTGCTTTCAGACACACAGATTGCAACCGTGCGCGCGCGGCTCGCCTCAGCGCACGCCTCTCTGGAGCGTATCGAGCTCGATATCGAGCACACCTCAATACGGGCGCCCTTCGACGGACTGATCGAAGATACGCACCTCGAGCGTGGCGACTTCGTACAGCCCGGCACGGCGTGTGCGACGGTGATCGACCTCGACCCGATGCTCCTGGTCGGCCGAGTGGCAGAGCGCGACGTGGCGAAGGTCGACGTCGGCGCAGTTGCCAGCGCAACGCTCATCGACGATACGACGATCCAGGGAACGGTCACTTTCGTCGGCCGCCAGAGCGATGGGACGACGCGCACGTATGCGGTCGAAATCGAAGTTCCGAACCCGGACTACGCCATTCGCAGCGGCATGACCGCGCAGATCGAAGTTCCGACCGAAACGTTGCTCGCCCATCGAGTGAGCCCCGCGCTCCTTGCGCTCGACGACTCCGGTGCATTGGGCTTGCGCACCGTCGGTGCCGACTCGCGCGTGCTCTTCACGACGGTTCGAATCGTGGCGGAGGAAAGCGGCGGCGTGTGGGTTGCCGGGCTGCCCGACGTAGTGAAGGTGATCACCGTGGGTCAGGAACTCGTCGTACCCGGGCAGCGTGTCGAAGTCGACCTGCAAGGCGGCGGCGGTATGCCCGCGTCCACACCAACTGCGCCGACTGACACGCCGGTCGACGAAGTCGCGAGGAAGAAGGCGAACCCTGCAATCACGGCGAATCGCGCCGCTCATCTCGTGAGTGCTTCGTGATTCGACTGGTCGACGCAGCGATCCAGCGATCGCGCACCACTCTGCTCATTCTGTTCATGGCGCTCCTGGTGGGCACGGCGGCGCGCATGGCGATTTCCATCGAGGCCGAACCGCACATCGAAGTGCCGTTCTTCATCATTCAGATTCCCCACGAGGGCATCTCGCCGGAGGATGCCGAGCGGCTGCTCGTACTGCCCATGGAGTCGGAACTCCGGTCAGTGGAAGGCGTAGAGGAGCTGACGGCGTACGCGAGCGAAGGCTTCGGAACGCTGCTGGTGGAATTCAGCGCCGACTACGATCTGGACGCCGCGCTCATCGATGTGCGCGAGGCCGTCGACCGCGCGAAGCCGAAGTTGCCGAGCACGGCGGAAGAACCGCTCGTCATCGAGCAGACCACCGACGACTTCCCCATCATTCAGGTCAACCTGATGGGTGTCGACGTACCCGAACGCATGCTCTACAACATTGCGCTCGCGCTACGCGACGATCTCGAGGCGATTCCCGACGTGCTCGCAGCCGAGATGAACGGGCATCGCGAGGAACTGCTCGAGGCGGTGATCGATCCCGCCCAGCTCGAGGCCTATCAGATCTCGAGCGACTATCTGATCAACACGATCATTCGCAACAACCGCCTGATCGCGGCGGGTGCACTCGATACGGGAGAAGGGCGATTCTCGATCAAGGTGCCCAGCGTGATCGAGGATGCACGGGACATCTTCGACATTCCCGTCAAGACCGACGGCGACAGCGTCGTGACACTCAAGGACGTGGCCACGATTCGACGCACGTTCAAGGACCGTGTGAGCTACGCCCGCGTCAATGGCAACGACACGATCTCGCTCAACATCACCAAGCGCGCCAACGCGAACGTCATCGACACGGTCCGACAGGTGCGCGCCGTCGTGGAGGAAGCGCGTCCATCCCTGCCCAGCAAGGTCAAGGTCACGTTTTCGCAGGATCAGGCGCCCTTCGCGCAGCAGCAGATCATCGAGTTGCAGGGCAACATCGTCACCGCCCTGTCGCTGGTCATGGTACTGGTCGTGGCGGCCATGGGATTCAGGAGCGCTCTGCTGGTTGGCATCGGCATTCCGTTCTCGTTCCTGGTGGCTTTGATCATCCTCTATGTCATCGGCTTCACGTTCAACTTCATGGTCATGTTCGGCATGTTGCTCGGGCTCGGCATGCTCATCGATGGCGCGATCGTCGTGGTGGAGTACGCCGACCGCAAGATGACCGAAGGATTCGATCGGCGCGCCGCTTACGTGCTGGCGGCACGCAGGATGTTCTGGCCGGTCACGGCATCCGTGGCCACGACGCTCGCCGCGTTCCTGCCCCTCATGTTCTGGCCTGGCGTCTCCGGCAAGTTCATGCGCTACCTGCCCGTTACCGTGTTCGCGGTACTGATCGGTTCGCTGGCGTATGCGCTGATCTTCGGGCCGACGCTGGGCGCACTGTTCGGCAAGGCGGGCAGTCGCGATGCCAAGACCACGAGATCGTTGAAGGTGCTCGAAGAAGGCGATCCGACCACGCTTCCGAACCTGACTGGCCTGTACGCGCGCGTCCTCGTCTACGCCACGCGCTACGCACCGATCACGCTCGCGCTGACAGCCGTGTTCGTGGGCGGAACCTTCGCGCTGTATGCGGCGAAGGGCACCGGCATGGTGTTCTTCAACGACGCGGAGCCCCAGTACGCCATGATCACCGTCAAGGCGAGAGGCAACCTGGCGGCCGAACAGGTGAATCAGCTCGTCAGCGAAGTCGAGACCGAGATCCTCGACGTACCCGGTATCCGCGGCATGAATACCTGGACGACCCTGTCGGGTGACACACGCCGCGGCCTCGACCGTATCGGCCAGGTCTTCATCGAACTCCACGACGAGGGCGAGCGCGACATGAAGGGGTCGGAGATTCTCGACCTGATTCGCGCAAACACGTCGAAACTGGCCGGGGTCACGGTGGAAGTTCGAAAGATGGAACAGGGACCAGGCACCGGAAAGCCCATCCACATCGAGTTCCGATCACGCAACCGCGCGCTGCTGGAACCCGCCGTCGCTCGCGTGCGCGAGTACATGGACACGCAAGTCGACGGTTTGCGCGACATCGACGACACGCGGTCGATGCCGGGCATCGAGTGGAACATCGACGTCGACAGAGCCCAGGCGGCGTTGTTCGGTGTCGATGTATCGCAGGTCGGCATGGCGGTGCAGCT
>JBFKCZ010000268.1:0-4814 GCA_041620035.1 Pseudomonadales bacterium | reverse complement strand
GCGGCCAATCGCAGCATGCAGCGCTCGCTCTCGGCGATTCGTGCATTCTTCGCGTGGCTCGAACGCATGGGCGTCGTCGACTCCAACCCGGCGACAGTGGTGCGTGCTCCGAAGGCTCGGCGCCAGCTGCCGAAAGCGCTGGATACCGATCAAGCCGCTCGGCTCATGGACTTCGATCCGCGCGATCTCCTGCAGTTACGCGACCGCGCGATGGTCGAACTCCTCTACGGCAGCGGACTGCGGCTTTCGGAGATGACAGAACTCACGATCGGCGATCTCGACCTCGCCGGTGGTTTCGTGCGCGTACGCGGCAAAGGCAACAAGACGCGCCAGGTGCCGCTCGGCAGCCACAGCATCGCCGCGCTCGAGGCTTACTTCGCGGCGCGCGCAGACGAACTGGGCAGCGACGCACCGGTACTCGTCTCCAATCGCAGCCAGGCGTTGAGTCCGCGCACCGTGCAGTTGCGCTTGAAACGCCTCGGCATCACCCAGCTCGGATCGGACGCACTCCATCCACACATGCTGCGCCACAGCTTCGCAACGCACATGCTCGAGTCGAGCGGCGATCTGCGCGCGATCCAGGAACTCCTCGGTCACTCCGACATCAGCACCACTCAGATCTACACCCATCTCGACTTTCAGCAGCTCGCGAAGGTGTACGATGCGAGTCATCCCCGTTCCAAACGCAAATCCAAGCGAGAGAGCTGATGCCGAAGATAGCGCTCGTCACCTTCGACCTGGACAACACGCTCTGGGATGTCGAGGGCGTGATCGTGGCGGCCGAGCGCGAGGCACGGGACTGGTTCGACCGCCGCGTACCTGAGGTGAACCGAACGTTTGGCCGCGACGATTTCATGCGCATGCGCAGCGAGGCCATCGCGACCGATGCCTCTCTCGCGCACGACGTGTCCCGATTGCGCCTGGAGACGTTTCGCCGTGTGATCGCAGCAGCGGGCTACCCCGATGCTCGCGCACGTGCACTCGCCCAGGAGGGCTTCGACGTATTCCTGGATGCGCGTCATCGCGTGAAGTTCTACGACGGCGCGCTGGAGTTGCTCGACCTGTTGCAGGATCGTTTTCGGCTCGCCGCGCTGACGAACGGCAATGCCGACATCGAACGCCTCGGCCTCGACAAATACTTCAGTTTTGCGCTGTCCGCCGGCAGCGTTGGCGCGAGCAAACCACACCCCGCGATGTTCCGCGCGGCCCTGGCGCGAAGCCGCAACGACCCACACGAAATGGTGCACATTGGCGATCACCCGGTCGATGACATTCAGGGGGCGGGCGACGTGGGCGCACACACGATCTGGGTGAACCTGCGCGGCCAGGAGTTCACCGGCCCCAAGATCGCAACGGTCGAGGCCCGTGCCCTCGCCGATATTCCCCAGGCGATCGCGGAGATCGAGCAGCGCTGAGCGACAGGTCAGATGGCGTGCTGGTGGACGAAGTCCCTGATCAGATCGACGTCGGCCGACAGCACGGTCTTGCGCGTCTTGACGCCGGTGAGTGCATCGAGGCGCGGATGGCGCGCCACCGGTTTACCGATGGCCTTGTCGACGGATTCGGGAAACTTCGCCGGGTGAGCGGTCGCGAGACAGACCATCGGTTCGTTGCCTGGAAATCGTCGCGCCGCAGCAACGCCCACCGCAGTGTGCGGATCGATGACGTAACCACTCGCTTTCCAGACTTCACGAATCGTCGATAGCGTCTCCGCGGTCGTGACCGATCCGGCAACGATGCGTGGGTCGACCACACCCTCGTTGGGCATACGTGCATCGCCGGTGCGCGCGAACTCCGCCATGAAGCGCTCGAGCGCCTCGCAGTCGCGACCCAACTTCAGATACAGGTACCGCTCGAAGTTGCTGGCCACCTGAATGTCCATCGACGGGCTCACGGTGAAGTGCACGTCGCCGCGCCGGTAGCGGCCCGTGTTGAAGAACACCGAAAGGATGTCGTTGTCGTTGGTCGCGAGGATGAGACGCTCGATCGGCAGACCCATCTCCATGGCCAGATAGCCTGCGAAGATGTCGCCGAAATTTCCCGTCGGCACGCTGAACGAAACCTTGCGCGAACCATTACCGTCGAGCGCGAGGCAGGCATAGACGTAATAGACGATCTGCGCGAGGACCCGCGCCCAGTTCACGGAGTTGACCGCACCCAACCGATGCGTGGTCTTGAACGGCAGGTCGTTGAAGATCTCCTTCATCAACGCCTGACAGTCGTCGAAGCTGCCGTCGATCGCGAGGCAATGCACGTTGTCGTCCAGCACCGACGTCATCTGCAGCTCCTGCAGGCGAGACGTGCGTCCGTTGGGATACAGCACGAAGATCGCGAGCCCCGGTTTGCCGCGTACGCCGGCGATTGCAGCACTTCCCGTGTCACCGCTCGTGGCGCCGAGGATGTTCATCGTCGTGCGCCGTTCAGCCAGGATGCGGCTGAACAGGTTGCCGAGAAACTGGAGTGCTATGTCTTTGAAGGCGAGTGTCGGGCCGTGATACAGCTCGAGCACGGAGACGTCATCGAGCTGGGTGAGCGGCGTAACTGATTCGGCGTCGAAGGTTGCGTAGCTCGCCGACAAGAGTGCCTCGAGCTCCGCCAGCGGAATGTCGTCGATGAAGTGGGACATCACACGTGCGCCGAGCGCCGGGAACGCAAGCCCGCGCCACGCATCGAGTTCGCCACGCAGATCCGGCAGACGCTCCGGCATCAACAAGCCGCCATCCGCGGCGAGACCTTCGAGCACGGCGTCCTGGAAACGAAGCGGTGAAGTCCCGCCACGGGTGCTCACATAGCGCATGAAGAGAACGTCCGGACTCGAAGAGCCGGCTATTCTAACGGAAACGTCTCGCCCTAGATCGAACCGCGGCCGTAGTTGCTCTCGGGTTTCTTCGGCGGATCCGCACGCTCGTCCTGCGCTACCGCTTTGATCGAGCCACCTCGTTTCAGGAACGCCTCGACATCGTTGGCAAGCTGCTTGCGCAGATCTTCCCGCGCTGCAACGGTGTGCAGCGCCTCGGTCTCTTTGCGTTTCTTCCGTGTGACGCCGCGCGTCTTGGGCTTGATGGTGGCCTCGGCTTCCGCTTCCTCTTCGTCGTCGACGCTGTCGTCGTCGACGCTTTCGTCGTCATCGACCGCAGCCGTGTCGTCGAAGTCGTCGCTCAGATCGTCGCCGATCTCGTCATCCGACTCCGCCTCGATGTCGTCTTCTGCTTCGAGCTCGTCGTCTTCGTCTGCCATTTCCCCGTCACTCCGCTCCGACTCAAACGCCGCCCCGTTGGCGGGAGCCCTAGTTATAGTCAACTTTGCACGCGGTGCAAGCCTCCGAAGCTCGAAGTCCCAAAAGAAAGAAGGCGCCCCTCCGTGAAGGGACGCCTTCTGTTGCAGTATCGCGGACCTTACGCGCGGTCAGCTGCCCGAGCCATGGAATTCCGGATAAGCCTCCATGCCACACTCCGCGAGGTCGGCACCTTCGTACTCTTCCTCATCGGTGATGCGAATGCCCATGACGATCTTCAGCAGCAGCCACACGACCATGCTCGCCGCGAACACCCAGCCGAGAATGGCCACGAGCCCGATCGCCTGTGAGACGAAGCTCGCACCGTCATTGGTGAACGGAACGGCCATCAGACCCCAGATGCCGGCGGCGCCATGTACCGAGATCGCACCGACCGGATCGTCCAGACGCAGCTTGTCCAGCAACGTGATCGAGAAGACGACGATCACGCCGCCAATCGCACCGATCAGCAGTGCAGCTTCCGCGGTCGGTGCCAGCGGCTCCGCCGTGATGGACACGAGACCGGCCAATGCGCCGTTCAACGCCATGGTGAGGTCTGCTTTGCCGAATCGAAGGCGCGCGAGGACGAGCGCGGCAATCAGGCCGCCTGCCGCGGCGATGTTCGTGTTCACGAACACCTGGGCGACTGCGTTGGCCTCATCGACGTTCGATAGCTTGAGCTCCGAGCCACCGTTGAAGCCGAACCAGCCGAACCACAGGATGAACATGCCGAGCGTTGCGAGCGGCAGATTGGCGCCCGGGATCGGGTGCACTGCGCCGTCCGGTCCGTATTTTCCCCTTCTCGCACCCAGGAGCATGACACCCGCGAGCGCCGCAACGGCACCGCATAGATGCACGACACCGGAACCCGCGAAGTCGGCGAACGGTACGTCCATCGTGTTGAGCCAGCCGTTGCCCCACTTCCAGAATCCCTGGATCGGGTAGATGAAGCCGGTCATCACCACCGCGAATGCGAGGAATGCCCACAGCTTCATGCGTTCGGCCACGGCGCCCGAGACGATGGACATGGCGGTAGCCACGAACACCACCTGGAAGAAGTAGTCGGAACGCGCCGAATAGTAGGGTGCATCGTCACCACCAGCCGTCACATCGGCGACGGTGTGTTCGGTGCCGATGAGGAACCCGAGGCTCGGCAGAATGCCGCCTTCGGGGCTCGAGTACATGATGTGATAGCCGACGAGCAGATACATGATGCACGCGATCGCGTACAGGGCCACGTTCTTCGTGAGTATCTCCGTCGTGTTCTTGGCGCGTACCAGCCCCGCTTCGAGCATCGCGAAGCCCGGCGCCATGAACATCACGAGCACGCCCATCACCAGAAAGTAGAACGTATCGAGGGCGTAATTGGTCTGCAGTAGATCTTCCACGTGATTCTCCTAGCGGTCCGGGCCTAGACGGCCTCTGGACCTGTTTCGCCGGTCCGTATACGGACGACTTCTTCGAGTGTTGCCACGAAGATCTTGCCGTCGCCCACCTTGCCGGTGTTCGCAGCCTTCGTGATCGCTTCGATGCACTGATC
>JBFKCZ010000267.1:0-4821 GCA_041620035.1 Pseudomonadales bacterium | reverse complement strand
GATGACACCCGGTAACGAAAGGGGCAACGTGATCCGCAGAAAAACCGTGGCGGGCGAAGCACCCAGGTCGGCCGCCGCTTCGTCGAGCGCCGGATCGAGCCTTTCGAGTGCGGCGTACAGCGGCAGGATCATGAACGGCAGGTAGGAATAGACGATACCGAGATAGATCGCGAAGTCGGTGTAGAGAAACTGCAAGGGTTGATCGATCAGACCCATCACCATCAGCACATCGTTGATCGGACCGTTGCCCTGCAAGAGCACCTTCCAGGCGTAGATGCGGATGAGAAACGAGGTCCAGAACGGAAGGATCACCAGCATGAGCAGCACATTCCGCCAGGGCGGACGCGATCGCGCGATGCCGAGCGCCATCGGATAGCCGATCAGGAGCGCAAAGAGTGTCGCGACCACGGCCATGCGCAGCGCCCGCAGGTAGGCCTCGGCATAGAACGGGTCTTCGACGAGGTACGCGTAGCCGCTGGCGGTGGCAGTGATTTCCAGCTCGTCGTTCTCGGTGATCTCGTAGATCGGGCCGTACGGCGGTTGCGCGAGAATCGATTCGGAGAACGAGATCTTCAGCACGATGAAGAAAGGGACGAGAAAGAACAGCCCGAGCCACACGTACGGTATGGCGATGACCGCGCGGCGGCCGGCACCCGTGATCATCGCAGCACGCTCCGATCAGTCGAACAGCAGGACACCGCTCCCCTCCTGCCACGAAACCCACACCGGCTCATCCCACCGATAGGCGAGCGACAGGTCACGCTGCTGGTTGGATTGGGTCGCCTGCACCATGCGACCCGCTTCGCTGCGGACCCGAAAAATGCAGGACGCACCCAGGTAGGCGATCTCGGCGACCACGCCCGGCACGCGATTGGCCAGATCCGGCTCACCGCGCGACACACGGATCTTCTCGGGTCGAAGCGCGAACGCGCACGTCGCACCCACGGTGGCGCCACCGCTCTGTGCCACCAGAATCGAGCGGCCGAGGTCGGGCACCGCGACCGTGATCGTAGAATCCGTCGCGCTTTCGACCTGGGCTTCGAACAGATTCACCGAGCCGACGAAGTCGGCGACGAAGCGATTGGCCGGTGCTTCGTAAATGTCCCGCGGGGTGCCTGTCTGCACGATGCGCCCGGCATTCATGACGCCGATGCGGGTGGCGAGGCTCATGGCTTCTTCCTGATCGTGCGTGACTACGATGAAGGTGATCCCTACTTCGTCCTGAATGCGCATGAGTTCGAACTGCGTCTGTTCACGCAGTCGTTTGTCGAGCGCCGCGAGGGGCTCATCGAGCAGCAGTACGCGTGGCCGCTTCACGAGTGCGCGCGCCAGGGCGACACGTTGCCGCTGTCCGCCCGAGAGTTGATCCGGTTTGCGCTTCTCCAATCCCGCGAGTTCCACGAGGGAGAGCGCAGCACCGACGCGTTCGTCGATCTCCTGTTTGTCGGCCCCCTCCTGCTTCAATCCAAAGGCAACGTTCGCCGCGACGTTCATGTGTGGGAACAAGGCATAGCTCTGGAACATCATGTTCACGGGGCGTTTGTGTGGCGGCACATCGGTGACATCGACGCCGCCGATCAGCACGCGGCCCTGCGTGGGTCGCTCGAAACCCGCCAGCAGTCGCAACAATGTCGTCTTGCCACAGCCCGGCCCGCCCAGGAGCGCAAAGAACTCCCCCTCGGTGATCGACAGATCGACGCCGTCCACCGCGAGCACGTCCCCGAAGCGCTTCGTGACACGCTCGAAGTGAACGATCGTGGGTTTCGTCATCGGCCGGCCTTGGCCTGCGTCCATGCCCGGTTTCGCATACGCACGAAGCGCTGATTCTTGGGTCCGACCGAGACGAGCCGCTCCATCACTTGCGCACTCGGAAAGATGACGTCGTTGTCGCGCACCTCGGGATCGAGCAGGGGGCGTGCGGCGAGGTTCGGGTTCGCGTACCAGATTTCGTTGCTGATGCCGGCGACGACCGCCGGATCGAGGATGTGGTCGATCCACGCGTAGGCGGCGTCGACGTGCGGCGCATCCTTGGGGATCGCCATGATGTCGAACCAGACGATGCCTCCTTCCTTCGGAATCGCGTACTCGATCTCGATTCCCTCGCGCGCACTGCGAACGGCCTGATAGACGTCGCCCGACCAGCCCAATGCAAGGCAGATCTCACCGTTCGCGAGATCGTCTACGAACTGAGTGGAATGGAAGTAGCGCACGTAGGGCTGAATCCTGCGGATCACGTCCGCAGCGGCGACGAGATCTTCGCGGGACTCGGAGTTCGGATCGCGACCCAGGTAGATGAGCGCCGACTCGATGACCTCGTCGCCTGCGTCGAGGATGGCGATGCCGCAGTCCGCAAAGCGAGAGACCACCGTCGGATCGAAGATCATGCGCCAGCTGTCGACGGGCGCGTCAGGCATGCGCGCCTTGATGGCGGCCACGTTGTAGGCAACACCGGAGTTCCCCCACATGTAGGGCACGCCGTACGTGTTGCCGGGATCGAACGCCTCGATGCGTTTCATCAGAAGCGGGTCGAGGTTGCCGTAGTTCGAAAGCCGGCTGCGGTCGATGGGCAGGTAGAGTCCGGCACGCAACTGTTCGGCGAAGAAGTTGCTCGTGGGCACGACGATGTCATAACCCGAGTTGCCCGCGAGCAGCTTCCCCTCCAATGCGTCGTTGGAGTCCATGAGGTCGTACACGACCTTGATGCCGGTCTTGGCCTCGAACGCGGGGATCGCCGCATCGTCGATGTAGTTGGTCCAGTTGAAGACATGCACGACACGATCGGATGCGCTGGCGCTGGCGACACCCAGTACTACGACGACCGCGAGCAACCCTTCGCGCAACACCGGCATAGAAAGACCCTACGGAAAAATTCTGTTCTGCACTCGCACCGCATTAGACTCGGTGGCGTCTGATCGATCTTACTGCGATCGTTTCGGGAACACAGCATGGGCAAGACCACCCCATCGGATCGGGATCTGGGATTGAACGCCGCGATCACGCGGCGCGACTTCATGAACGGCGTGCTGTTGGGAACCGGAGTGCTCGCCGCTGGCACTGGCGCGCTAGCCGCTGGCGGTGGTCGCGCCGACTCCCCCGCGCACTACCCGCCCGCTGAAACGGGGCTGCGCGGCAGTCACACCGGTTCCTTCGAAGTTGCGCACGCCGTGGCACGCGACGGCAAGCAGTTCACATCCGCGGCGCCGCTACTCGACGATGTTTACGCCCTCATCGTGGTCGGTGCGGGGCTCTCCGGACTCTCCGCAGCCTACTTCTTCGCACAACAGCGACCCGGCGCTCGGGTTCTGTTGATCGACAATCACGACGACTTCGGCGGACACGCCAAGCGCAACGAGTTCAGCGTCGGCGGGCGCGCTCTGATCGGTTACGGCGGCAGCCAATCCATCGACGGCCCCGCGCACTACAGCGATGTGGCAAAGGCACTGCTGCGATCGTTGGGGGTCGACACGAACGCCTTCTATGAGGCCTTCGACGCGCAACTCTATGCGCGATTCGGCATGCGCCCGGGCATCGCGTTCTCCGGCGATGCGTTCACTCGCGACACCGTTGTCGCAACCGACATCTACCAGATCGGCGACGGTTTGCCATCGACGGTGATCGAGTCGTTGCCGCTGTCGCCGTCGGGACGTGCCGATCTGACGCGGCTCACACAAACGGATCTGATGGGGGGCGCGAAGCAGGCCGACCGTCTCGCCCGGCTCAAGTCGGTCTCGTATCTCGACTACCTGCAGCAGGCAAAGATCGGAGCCGAGGTGGCCACGCTGCTAAAGCGCAGCCCGAACACGTTCTGGGGCCTCGATTTCGATGCCTTGTCGGCCCTGGAAGGACACCGGCTCGGCGCCCCCGGTTTCACGGGGCTTGCGCCGATCGCTGACGGCTATCCCGACGATGAGCCGTACATCTTTCATTTCCCCGACGGCAATGCGGGCATCGCGCGGCTTCTGGTGCGCAAGCTGATTCCCGATGCGGCACCTGGCGAGACGATGACGGATGTGGTGACCGCGCCATTCGACTACGCAGCGCTGGACCGCGCTGCGTCCAACATTCGCATACGTCTGTCGAGCACGGTCACGCGAGTGCTGCCGGGCCGGCAGGTGGAAGTCGTCTACGCCAACTCTGGAACGCTCGGACGCGTACGCGGCAAACAGTGCATCCTCGCCTGTTATCCGCGCATGATCCCTCACGTCCTTCCGGAGCTGCCGGAGTCGCAGCGCCGCGCGATGGCCGAGGCCGTTCGCACGCCCCTGGTCTATACGAACGTGGTGCTGCGCAACTGGAAGGCCTTCGCGGCGGCAGGCACCGACCGCCTGTACTGCCCGACCGGCACCTACCCCGGCATGATGCTCGACTTCCCGGTGTCGCTCGGCAGCTATCACTGTCCCAGATCGGAGGAAGAACCCATCGTCGTGCACCTGGCGACCGCACCGGTTCCCGGCGACGGCAGCCATCCCAAGGATCAGTTCAAGGCCGGACGGCACTACCTGTTGTCGGCCTCGTCGATCGACATGGAGCGCGATGTGCGCCTGCAACTCAACGCAGTAATGGGTCGATACGGCTTCGACGCCGCGCGCGACATTCTCGCCCTCACCATCAACCGCTGGCCGCACGGGTATGCGCGAGAATTCAACGAGTTGTTCGACCGATGGGCGCCGCATGACGCCCCCTGGATAGCCGCGCGCCAGCCGTTCGGCAACATCGCGATGGCCGCATCCGACACGCAGGGACGCGCCTACGTCGACGCCGCGATCGACGCCGCCCACCGCGCGGTGGGTGACCTCATGGGCGCGTGATCGAAGCTTGGGG
>JBFKCZ010000266.1:0-4828 GCA_041620035.1 Pseudomonadales bacterium | reverse complement strand
TTGAGTTCGCCGTACACCTGCTGCTGTTCCGTCTCCTCGATCAGGTTGTCGTAGGGAATGAAGGAGAACCGGCAGGTGCCACCCGCGCCCGGCTCACGGTGGCCGCCCATCGCGGTGCAGTTCGCGTCCGTGTTGGCGAAAATGGGGCCAGGCTGCGTGTCGAAGTCATACCCCAGGAACGTGCCGGGCGTGCTGAACCCCGACCAGCCGGTTGGGTTGACCACGTACGGCGGATTCGCCCAGTCGCGATCGGTGGAACGCAGCTCGGCCCGATGCTCCCGCTTGTAGGAGATCAACACGTTCGAATCGTCGCCTTGCCAGCCCCAATTGACGCTGCCGTTCCAGTCACCGTCGGCGTCGTCGATCATGCGGAACTCACCCGCAACCTCGAGGCCGTCGATGTCGCGACGGGTGATCAGGTTGACCACACCCGCAATGGCGTCGGAACCGTAGGTCGCGGCGGCGCCGTCCTTCAGCACCTCGACGCGGCCGATGGCGGCCCAAGGGATCAGGTTGGTATCGACGCCCGTCGGGCCTTCCGCCGGGGTGTAAGTCGTGCGCCGGCCATTCATCAGCACGAGGGTTCTCATGCCGCCCAGACCGCGCAGGTTGACGTTGCCGACGCCAATGGTGCCCTGGTTTGCACCGAACTGGTTCGTCTCGCCCATGGACGGACCGACATAAGGCATGGACCGAATGAGATCCAGGGCGCTCGGGTTGCCCCGCTCCTGGATCTCCTGGGCATCGATCACGTCGACCGGCAACGCCGCGTCTTCCGGCGTACCGCGAATATAGGAACCCGTCACGATGATCTCTTCGACGGCTTCGCGGCCTTCCGCCGCAGCCGCGTTCATCGCGCCGAGCATGCTGAATGAAAGCACCGCAGCCAGCGGCACGGACCTGGCGACCCAGGTCATCCGTTGCTTGGACATTCTCCACTCCCTCCACAAGTACGTGTGAGCCGAAATCCGGCTGTTTTCATTTCAACACGATTTCGTTCCGTGTTCCAAATGCTATTTTTGCGTATCAGACTGTTTCAATGTGATTCGCCCACGTCCCGCGCCCCGAATACGAACCAAGGAAACCTCTCATGAACGACGCAGGTACCCTGTCTTGCGCACAGCGCATCCTCGAACTCGCCGGACGAGCGCTGCTCGGTCTCTACTTCATCGGCCCCGGCATCCTGAAGATCACGGGCTTCACCGCCACCAGCGCCTACATGCAGGCGCACGGCGTGCCATTCGTTCCGGTGCTCCTCGTACTGACCATCGCGATTCAGCTCGGCGCAGGCGCGAGCCTTCTGATCGGCTATCGCACCCAGCTCATGGCGTTTCTGCTCGCGGGCCTCACGCTGGTCATCAGCGTCTTCATGCACGACTTCTGGAACATGGACGAAGGCGTTCAGCGCGCCCACGAGATGCAGAACTTCATCAAGAACATGGCCATCATGGCGGGGCTCATGTTCGTCGCGGGCACGCGGAAGGCTTCGCCGACCGTGTAGTGGCTGCGAAGGGTCAGCTGCGACGGGCTGAAAGCCAAGCCTTGGTTTCGTCCGCCAGCGGAGCGAGCGCTTCGTCGGGGAAAGGAAACACCGACGAGACGTTGATCTCGCACAGTACGTAGGTGTCTTCTCCGGCAGCCGTCTTCGGCCCGTAAAGGAAGTCGGCATCCCAGATGATCGGCAGCGAATCGGAGGCGATGCCGACACGTGCACACAGCTCCGCTACCCACTCGCCTTCGAGCTTCGACTTCAGCAACTGAAGATCGGCACGTGTGGGCGGGTAATAGAGCCGAGGTCCGGGTGGTGTGGGCAGCAACGCATTGATGCGTTGCTCGCCGAACCCTGCGACCCGATCGCGAACGAGATAGCAGCGCACCATGCCGTCGGCGAGGCGCGCCTGGAAGAGCTGATCGACGATGCAGCCGCCGTCGTCGAAGTACGGCGCGAGACGCTGCATGAAGTCATCGAATGGCAGCGCTTCTTCCTCGCTGCCGCGCGTCGCTTGCCGCACGCGCAACCGATCGTGCGCACCCAGTTCCACCTTCCATACACCGTTGCCACCGTTGCCACGATGCCGTTTGAGTACGCGTATCGATCCTTCGGCCAGGCACAGCGGAAGCGCTTCGCGCATCTCCGCGTACGTTCGGTAGATGCGTGTATCGCTGCCCCAACCCATCGCCGCCGTTCGGTGCAGCACTTCCTTGGTGCCCATGCGCCGGATCACGTCGGGGTGGGCGCTGACCCGCACGCCTGCCCGGGCGACGTCCTCCAGCAGGGCGTCGAGCACGGTTCGATCGCGGCCGTTGTCGATCGGGTTCACCCAGACGAGCACGCCGTCGACCTCGCGCAACCGGGCGGCAACGTCATCGACTCGCTCATCGGTGTACGGTACGCCCAGTACGGTGAGCCCCCTCGACGCCAGGGTGTCGGCGATGGCTGCGAGACGGGTATCAGAGATGTCGGGATCGGCGCCATCGGCGCGACCCGGCCAGAGCACGGCTACTCTCGACCGTATGGGTGTCATCGTCGTCGGCGCCCTCAATCGCGCGGTTGCCGGGATGTCCACGAATCACCACACTTCAACCTTCGGCAATTAGAGACCCGCGAATGGTCGTGCTCAAGACCGATAAGATGCTGGCCGCGGTCGAAGACGGCATCGGCTTTCTCACCTTCAATCAACCCGAGAAACGCAATGCCGTGTCGCTCGCGATGTGGCAGGCGATTGGCGATGCTATCGAGGCATTCCAGAACGACGAAGCCGTGCGCGTGATCGTGATGAAGGGTGCGGGCGGCAAGGCCTTCGCGTCGGGCGCCGACATCTCGGAGTTCGATCAGGCGCGTGCCAATTCGGCGCAGCGACGTGAGTATGCAGAAACGTCTTCTCGCGGCGGACGCTGGCTGGCGGAAGTCGAGAAGCCCTTGATTGCCATGATCCAGGGTTACTGCATCGGCGGCGGCCTGGCCATCGCGCTGAACGCGGATGTGCGCTTTGCAACACCGCAGTCGCAGTTCGGCATACCCGCGGCCCGGCTCGGCCTCGGCTACGAATACGCCGGTACGGCTGCACTGGCCCGACTCGTCGGGCCGTCTGCCGCGCGCGACATCCTGTTCAGCGCCCGCTTTCTCGATGCCGACGAGGCACTGCGCCTGGGATTGATCAACGCCGTGATCGCGGAGGACCAGATCGATGCGCACGTCCGCGCCTACGCCGAGCGCATCGCGTCGAACGCTCCGCTGACGATTCGTGCAGCCAAACGCGCGCTCAACGCCTTCGAGCGCTACTCGCAGGTGGAGGCCGCGCGAGAAGTTGCCGCGTTCGTCGACGCGTGCTTCGACAGCGAAGACTACAAGGAAGGTCGCAAGGCGTTCGCCGAGAAGCGGCGTCCGGTGTTCAAAGGACGGTAGCCGCTTGAGCGAACCAGCAGAACCGGCGCCGCGCGAACTGCCCTTCGAGTTTCGCGGCGACGCCCGGGAATATTTCGCGATCTGGATAGTCAACCTCGCGCTCACGCTGCTCACCTTCGGCATCTTCTCCGCCTGGGCAAAAGTGCGCAGAGAACGTTATTTCTACGGCAATACCTGGATCGACGGCACGCCATTCCAGTATCGAGCATCGCCGCTCAACGTATTGCGTGGACGTCTCATCGCCGTGGCGCTCCTGGTGATCTACATCGTGTTGAGCCAAACGGTTCCGGGGGCGGAACTGGTGCTGCTTCTGCTGCTGTTCGTGGCAACACCCTGGATCGTGGTGAACGGTCTGCGCTTTCGCGCGCGCTATTCCGAGTTCGCCGCAATTGCGTTCCGCTTCGATGCCCGCACCCGGGATGCCTGGGTGCCCTACTTCTGGCTGTTTCTGCTCGTGCTGCCGACGCTCGGTCTCATCTATCCCTACGGTCGCTACCGCCAGTGGCGATTCGTGGTCGACCGGCACGCCTACGGCGATACCCGGTTTTCGTTCGCCGCGACGGTGGGCGACTTCATGTTCATCTACATCGTCGCCTCGCTCGTGGTGGGTGTCGCGGTTGCGGGCGCGGGCCTGACTCTCGGCGGACTCATTGCCGCAACCGGCGCCCAAACCGACGTAGAAACCGCGCTCTACGGCGTCTTCGGCGTGGTCGGCCTCTTCTACCTGGCCGCGTTCTTCGGCTGGACGTACACCACCGTGCAGGTCACCAACCTGGTGTTCAACACGAGTCGGCTCGGCGCGCATGCGTTCCGCTCGACGCTGCGCACCAAGGATCTGGCCTGGATTCTCCTGTCGAACACCGTGGCGGTGCTCGTGAGCCTTGGGCTCCTGGTGCCGTGGGCCCAGATTCGTCTCGCGCGCTATCGCGCCGCCAACATGCACCTGCTTGCGCAGGGGGATCTGGGCGCACTCACCGGACGAGCAGGTGCTGCGCAGAGTGCCACCGGTGCCGAAGCCGCGGACGTGTTCGACGTGGATCTCTCGCTGTGACCAGGAACGCCATCCCCGGTTTGTACTACGCGCCCGGTTCGGCGCGCGCCGAACCCGTGCGACTGTCGGCGTCAGCCGGCACGCTCGAGATTGCGAGCGAGCACTGGCACCGCCAGGTACCGATGGGTGAGGTGAAGGCGACTTCGCGGATCGCGCGCACCCGCCGCGTGCTCACACTCGCCGACGGCGGCCAGGTGCATAGCGACGACAATGACGGAATCGATGCGCTGTTCCCGCCCGCGCGGCTCGAACGACTCATCGATCGCATGGAACGTCATCCGCAGGCCATCGCGGCGAGCCTCGTGCTCACCATTGCGGGCACGGTGCTGTTCTTCACGCACGGATTGCCGTGGCTCGCTGAACGCATCGCG
>JBFKCZ010000265.1:0-4854 GCA_041620035.1 Pseudomonadales bacterium | reverse complement strand
GACGGCGACGCACGACCGGGCGCCGACGGCTCCGCCGTCGCTGATGCCGATCGTCGGCGCGAGGGGCTCACCGCTAATCCGTTCGCGCGTAACGAGCGGGCTGACCGCAGGCGCGACGAACGCGCTGCCGGGACGCGAGGCGAGCGCGCTGAACGCGGCCCTGGAGCGCGCGGAGGCGCGCGTGGAGACGGCGCAGACCGTGGCGATCGCGTTGCCGGGCGCGACCTTTCCGCCAAAGAGTCCGCCAAAGAGTCCGGCAAAGAGTCCGGCAAAGAGTCCGACAAGGAGTCCCGCAACGAGCGCATTGCCGGCACAACGGACCGCGAACGCAACCGCGCCGACCGCGATCGTCGCCCGCTCTCGTCAGACGGCGGCGCACGCAGCTTCACACGCGAAGCGCCGGTAGCCGATGCGCGTCGCGGACGACAGGGCGAAAGCCAGGAGTTGCGGGTTCGTCAGGCGCGCACAAACGAGGATCGTGCAGCGCGCTTCGAGGCGATGCGGGCTCGCAACCAGGCGCGATCGACCGAACCGCGCGAGGCGCGCTCCGAGGCAATACGGGCTCGCAACCAGGCGCGATCGACCGAACCGCGCGAGGCGCGCGGCGAGCGGGTGCGTCCGGACGCGCGTACCGCCATCGCGGAACCGCGTGAACGGGGCGCGAGACCCGGTGCGCAACGCGAGCAGAGCGTTACGCCGAACGCGCGCGGCCAGACATTGGGTTTCAATCAGGAACGGCGCCAGATGCCGGGAAAGGTGATCGCCCCGCGGGAAGCCGCCCTGGGTGAACGCCGACCGCACACGATCGTTGCGCCTCAGCAGCGTTCTTCCGAACGCGCTCCACAGCAGCGCGTCGAACGCACTCCCCAGCCGCGCTTCGAACGTGCGCCACAGCAGCGAGTCGAACGCACTCCCCAGCCGCGCGCCGAAATGGCACCGCGCCAAGCGGCTCCGCGCCAAGCGCAACCGCGGCAAGAGTCACCGCGTTTCGAAGCGCCACGTCAGGCGCAACAGGCGCCACCGCGCCAGATGCAAGAGCGATCGATGCGCCACGAGCAACGCGCCCTGCGGCAAGAGCGCCAGGAGCGCGTCGCACCGCGATTTGAGGCACCGCGGCAAGCGCAACCGCGTCAGGAATCACCACGCTTCGAAGCGCCACGTCAGGCGCAACAGGCCCCGCCGCGACAGATACAAGAGCGATCGATGCGCCACGAGCAGCGCGCCATGCGGCAAGAGCGCCAGGAGCGCGTCGCACCACGATTTGAGGCACCGCGGCAAGTACAACCGCGGCAGGAATCACCACGCTTCGAGGCGCCCCGTCAGGCGCAGCCGGCCCCGCCGCGCCAGATGCAAGCGCCAATGCACCAGGAGGCACGCGCCGAGCGCGCGCCACGCGAGGCTCCGCCCCGTGAGCAGCAGCACGACGGCGGACGACGGCAGGCATTCGGCGGTGGCGGTCGGGGCCGCGAGGGGCGAGGCCGCGACTAGAACCGTTAGGGCGCGTCCCCGAGCTCGGGGGTGCCCTTCATCACGTCGAGCCACTTCGGCTTAGAGAAGGCGCCGCCACCCTCCGCGCGCAAGTTCGTGACGACGAACCGCATCACCGCACCGCAAGACTCACCAGCAGTGCCCTCGTCGCTTCCCGTTCCTCGGCGTTGCGCGTGAACTCCGACGCCGCGAAGTCGGTGACGCCCGCCGCGGCCAGCGCTTCGATCTGCGTCGCGACCTCGTCGGCATTGCCGACGATTGCCACATCGCCGGGGCCGCGCGCACCCTCGCGATCGAACATCGCGCGGTACGAGGGCAGTTCGCCGTACATGGCCAGGTTGCGGTCGATGAGGTCGCGCACACCCGTTGCATCGGCCGTGACGCACACCGGCAAGGTGGCAATCACACGCGGTGCAGGGCGCCCCGCCGCATCGGCGGCCTCAGTCAGTCGTGGCACGATGTGCTCACGGATCGTCTTCGGACCCACCCAGGCGAGCGTCGTGCCATCGGCGAGTGTACCGGCCACCTTGAGCGCCTGCGGGCCGAGTGCAGCGACGACGACATCGCATCGGGTTTCGCAAGCGCGGAAGAGCTGACCGTGGCAATGCAGGGTATCGCCGTCGAAGGCAACGCGACCTTCGCGCATGAGGGGTAGGAGAATGGACAGATATTCGCGCAAGTGCCGAATCGGTTTGTCGAAACCGATGCCGAGCGAAGCCATCATCGGCGCATGCGACAGTCCGATGCCGAGCGTCAGCCGGCCATCCATCGCGTTGGCCACGGTCACCGCCTGACCGGCCAGCACCATCGGGTGGCGCGGCATCGTCGGTACGATTGCGGTGCCCAACTCGATACCAGGTACGCGGCTTCCCACCAACGCCAGCACCGTGAGCGCGTCGAATCCGCCGGTGGGGTGCTCCGCCAGCCAGTAACTCGCGAATCCCGCGCGAGCCGCATCGGCTGCATGTTCGACAACGCGTTCTACCGACGCGCGTTGGACGAGCCCAGTTCCGTTCAAACCGATTCGCATCGCAGTACACCTTGGGATGGGTTGCACGACATTCTACAATGCACGTCCGTCAACGCCGGTCCAAGCCCATGAGCAAGCCCATCGAGCGGTCAGACATCGCAGACCGATTCGCACTGATCGACGTCATCTCCTGCTACGCAGCCGGGCTCGACGCGCGCGACTGGAAACTGTGGCGCAGCATCTTTCTGGACGAAGTCGTCTTCGATCTCAGCTCGTGGACGGGTCAGCCCGCCCGCAAACTCGATACCGACCGAGTGGTAGCCAGCCAGGACCGCATGTTCGCCGAGCTGACCGTGACACAGCACTTCATGACCAACCATCGTATCGACATTCAGGGCGACCGCGCCCGTGTGCTCGCTCACATGCGCGCCGAGCACTGGATCGACACACCCTCTCCCACGGGCAGCGACCGCTACACGATGTTCGGCTACTACGACGACAAACTGGTGCGTACGGCAAACGGCTGGAAGATCGCCGAAATGCAGCTCAACGTGACGCGTACCGAAGGCGACCGTTGGGTGATGGACGAAGCCACCCGCCGCGCCCGCGCGAAACGCAAGAGCGGATAACTCACATCGGTGCGATGACGGTCGACGAAAACGAACTCCTCTCCCAGCACATCGAAGCGCTGTTCGTTCACGACACCGAGCACCGTCTCGTTCACACCAACGACATCACGCGGCGGCCCGCGCCGCGCTTCTACCTGGGTCGCACCCGACACTGCGTCACCTGGCGATTTCGTGATGATCTCGATGACGATTTGATGAATCGCCTGCAAACACTGTGCAGGAACGAGCCCATCGTCGACGATCTGCGCCTGACACCACTGCACGATGGCACCTACAGATCTCTGCTGGAACCGGTGCACTCGATCTGGAGCGGACCAGCGCTGTACTTTCCGCGCGCACCGCGCCCACAAGCACACGATCCGCAAGCGGTAGCGATCACCCCCAACAACATCGACCTGCTGCGCGGGACGTTCGACGACTGGATCGGCGACGTGCCGTCGAGCCAGCCGTTTCTCGCCATCATCGAAGATCGTCGTGCCGTCGCGGTTTGCGCGAGCGTGCGGGTGAAGCGGTCGGCGCACGAAGCCGGAGTCGAAACGCTGGCATCACACCGTGGTCGAGGACTCGCGCCGCGGGTCGTCGATGCGTGGTCTCGCGCCGTCGAGGAACTCGGTGCCCGACCGCTCTACAGCACGTCCTGGAGCAATCTGGCCTCGCAGCGGGTCGCCGAGAAGCTCGAACTCGCGCAGTACGCGAGTGACTATCACATCACCTGATCGTTCGGTGTGGCGAGCGTGATCAATCGCGCGTAGTTGTCCGCCATGACCTTGGCATCGGTTCGATCGAACTTGACGTTCGACATTGTGGCCATGTCGACGATCGACACGCCGGTGAACAACCGCATCAGATCCACGTTCAATTCCACGCGCACATCGTCGTCCGCGACGATCGGAAAGGAGAAGCGGCGAAGGTTCTCGTCGAAGCCGATGTGGTAGACCAACGGCATCTGGCGATCGCCAACCGACAGCGCGCCTTCGAACAGTATGAATTTGTACCCCGACTCCCAGTTCCAGGCCATGCGGCCATTGGGATCGAGGTCCCCAACCGTAACAATGCTGCTGTTCGCCGCCGAATCGACGCCGATGGAGAACTCCACACGCTCATAGGCGATGTCGGGGAGATCGGTCAGCGTTATCGAATACGGCCCGTCATCGAACCGGACGAGATGATAGCTGTTGCCTTCGACATAGCCGTCCTGTGCACCACGCAGCCGCACACCGCTGACGAAAAACTGCAGATCACGCACCTTGAAGGTGCCATCGCCGCCCGGATTCGGATACCGGAACTCATCGAGGATCAGCGGCTCGCCACCGACCGAAGGTACGAAGTACAGCGTCACGGTCCGCGATACCCCCCGCTGGTGACCGATCAGGACCGCGGCGGCCAGCGCGACACCGAACGCCATCAAAATGAGCCAGCGCTTCTCAGCCATCGCCGGCAGCCGCGACGAATGGGTCGGAGAATCGCGGGTCACTGACAAATTCCGCATCGGTGAGCGCGTGTAGGAACGCAATGATGGCTGCCTTTTCAGGCTCGCTGAGGTGCAGGCTGATCGCCTTGCCAGCGGGTGCGTCGAGGTTGCTCGCCTCGGCAATCAGCGGGCTCAGGGTACGGCTCGGTTCGATACCGTCATTGTAGTGATCGAGTACTTCCTCCAAGGTCGCAAAGCGTCCGTCGTGCATATAGGGCCCTGTCAACGCAATGTTTCGCAAAGTCGGAACCTTGAACAAGCCGCGGTGAGAGGGATCATTGGTCACTTCTTCGAGT
>JBFKCZ010000264.1:0-4860 GCA_041620035.1 Pseudomonadales bacterium | reverse complement strand
GGGTCACCGATGACTTTCGCCACACCTCTCCTTGGGCGCGAACGGCCCACACGCCCTAGCGGAACACCATCACGTAGTTCACCGCGTCGCTGCCCGGATCTTCGATCTCGAGCGAAATGTGCACGGGTGTATTCGGCGTCATCATCGTCGCGCCGGCGAGTTCACCGTCGAGATACTCGGAGGGTTGGAAGCGACGCCCGGCCACGAGTGCACCCGCCATGGACGAAAAGCGCAGCTCCACGAGCGGGAATGGCTGTGCGTAAGGCGCTTCGTTGACGAGCAGCGCATCAACGACGAGCGCACCGGGGACTTCCGGATGGGAGCGCACGACGAGATTGCGCGACTGAATCGAAACCAGTGATCGCATCACCGGCAACTTGCAGCCCACGTAGGGGCAGATGACTTCGTAGATGGGACGGTAGCGCAGATCGCGAGACCACGCGTCGTACTGAAACCACAGCACCTGCCCAACCAGCGCAAGCGCCGCAGCGAGGGTCGCCGGCAGCAGCCACCATCGCCGTTTGCGGGCTGGGGCCACTTCCAGCTGGAGCTGCTCATCGAGGTTGAACGCAGGTAGCGATGGCACCGGCTGCGCTGGCCGTTCGCGCCGTCGCGCGCGCTTCTCTCGCGCAACGCCCTCGGTCTTCTGCTGTTCCTGCGCGGGTGCTGGTGATTCCGGGCCCGCCGATTCGAGCACGATCTCTTCGTGCTCCGAGTCCGCGGCCGGCGTTGCGCTTGGATCTCCTTCGCCCGGACGTTCACCAGCCGACACTGGCGGATCCGTCGGCGCGGTCTCGTCCTCGGGTGCCGGCGCAGCAGGCGCGGCAGGCTGTGGCGCCGGAGCGGCCGACGATGCGCTGGCAATCGCGCGCAGCACACGTCCAGGGATCTTCGCCTTCGGCGCAGGCGGCGATGAGGAAGACGGGGCCGGCGACGGTCTCGGGCGCACCGGGTTCTCGCGACCGACTTCGGCTTTCGTTCGGCCCTGCGCAGGTTCCCGCTTCAGCTCTTCGAGGAGTTCGTCGAGTTCGCCGGTCGCATCACGCGCCGGCGCTGCCGACTCCATGCCGATCACCAGATTGTCGGTTGCGGTGAAGACCGACAGACAGGCGCCACAGCGCACGCGGCCGCGCGCCATGCCGAGCTGCGATTCGTTGACGCGAAACCGTGTCCGGCAACTCGGACACTCGGTGATCAACGGTTCTAGGGAATGCTCAACCACCCGTCTTGATCCCTTCGACGGCGATCCAGTCGTCGCGCTCGTATGGCCGCTGGAAGACGATGCCGCCGTACGCCCGCTGCACCGCGGGCCACTGCTCCGCACGCATGCCCGACAGCACCAGCACACCGCCCGTATCGAGCAACGCCGTCAGCACGGGGGCCAGTTCCACCAACGGGTCCGCCAGGATGTTGGCAATCACGACGTCGGCGGGTCCATCGATCGCAGCCTCGGTTCCCACGACTCGCATCGTCGCGGCGTGAAAGCCATTGTAGGCTGCGTTGTCCGCGGTCGCGAGGCGCGCCTGGGGGTCGTGATCGACGGCGGTGACATGCCTTGCCCCGAGCAGCAGGGTCGCGATGCCGAGGATGCCCGATCCACACCCGTAATCGACGACGGATCTGCCATCGAAACGCTGGCCCGCGATCCACTCGAGGCACAACGCCGTGGTGGCATGGGTTCCCGTACCGAAGGCAAGCCCCGGGTCGAGCCGCAGCGTGACCCGCCCGGGTGCATCGGCGATGTCCTTGGCGGCGACCCGCAACGTCGTTCCGAAGTCGATCGGCCCGCTGAATCGACGCCATGTGGCGGAGAAGTCTTCCTCTTCGATGAATCGCGTTTCGACCGCGGGCCGCGCCTGGCCTCGCGACTAGAAGTGTCGGTCGAGCGCACCGCGTACCGCGCCGAGGTCTGTCTCGAGACCGAACAACGCTTCGAGACGCGCGGTGGGCCACAGCGGTGTGGTGTGCGGTGCCGGTTCGAACACCGGCGCATCGGCAGCATCCAGCATTGTCACCGCAAGCGCTCCCGCTTCCGTGAGGAAGTCTCCCAACGCCTCGGCGTCAGCAGCACTTGCATCGACGACGAGACACAGCCAGGACACGCTGTGCCTCAGCCGCCCGCGTGCTCCATGGCGTAATCGAGCGCGAACTCGTAGCCACGGGCGCCGAGGCCGGTGATGACTCCTTTGGCGATGTCGGACAGAAACGAACGCTGGCGGAAGTCTTCGCGGGCGTGAACGTTCGAAAGATGCACTTCGACAAACGGAATACCGACACCGAGCAACGCATCACGCAGCGCAATGCTCGTATGCGTGAATGCGCCGGGGTTGAACAGAATGAAGCTCACACCGGCTGCCTTCGCCGCCTGAATACGATCGACGAGGGCGCCTTCCGAGTTGCTCTGGAAGCATTCGAGCAAGTGTCCCGCCTTCTTGGCCCGCGCGATCAACCGCGCTTCGATGTCCTTGAGTGTGTCGTGGCCGTAGATCTCGGGCTCACGCGTGCCGAGCAGATTGAGATTCGGGCCGTTCAGCAACCACAGATGAGCCATTGCGTCGTCTCGCTTTCCTTTCGTTTTGAAGGCTCGGAACGAAGGCGCCGAAGTGTGCCTGAAGCCGGCAGCAAATAGAAACGTCAGTGGCCTGCCAGCTGTGCCCCGGACGAGCCTGCGCCCTCCGACTCGAGATGCGCGAGCAGCGCCCCGAGATGGTTCGCAAAACGCTCGCGATCCATTTCGCCCTGCACCTTGTACTGCGCGACTTCGCGACCCGTCGCGTCGAAGAACACGAAGCTCGGCGGACCGAACAGACCATACCGCTCGAGCAGCGCCTGATCGGCCGCATCGTTGTCGGTGACGTCGGCCCGCAGCAAGCGGAACTTCGCGAGCTGAACAGCAACCATCGGATCGGGGAATACGTTGCGTTCCATGACCTTGCAGGAGATACACCAGTCGGCGTAGAGATCGAGCAGCGCCGGCTGGCCCGCCGCCACCGCCTCCGCCAATGCCGCATCCACGCCGTCGGTGCCCTTCACGCTTCGCCATTGCGCATGAGTCTGTACTTCGGTGCCGCCGCTGACCGCGGATCGATCCGCAAACTTCGACAGCGGCGCAAAAGGATCGTTGGCGCCACTGGCCGCACCGATCAGGAGCAGCACCCCATAGAGGAAGGAGAACGCCCCGCTCGCCTTCCACAGCTGACCCCAGCCGCTGCGCGGCGAAAAATCCATTGCGCCGAGATAGACGCCGGTACCGATCGCGAGCGCTGCCCACAGTGCGAGCGTGACGCTGGCCGACACGACACGTTCGAGCATCCACACTGCAACGGCGAGCAACAGCACGCCGAACACGGCCTTGACCGTGTCCATCCACGCACCGGCACGCGGCAGCAGGTGCCCACCGCTGGCGCCGATGAGAAGCAGCGGCGTGCCCATGCCAAGACCGAGCGCCAGCAACGCGCCGCCGCCAAGCACCGCATCGCCCGTCGCACTCAGGTAAATCACCGCCCCCGCGAGCGGCGCCGAAACACAGGGCGAAACCACGAGGCTCGACAGCGCACCCATGATCACCACGCTGCCATGGTGCCCGCCCCGCTGTCCGCTCGACGCAGCATTGAGCCGGTTGCGAAGGCCTTCCGGCAGCTGGAGTTCGTAGAAGCCGAACATGGAAAACGCGAGCGCTACGAACACGATCGCAAAGCCGATGAGCACCGGCGGTGACTGCAGCGCCGCCTGTAGATTCAGGCTCGCACCAAACAGACCGACGAGCACACCGAGGATCGCATAGGTGATCGCCATGCCTAAGACGTAAGCCAAAGACAAGGAAAAGGCGCGGGCGCGACTCACGCCTTCGCCCTGGCCGACGATGATGCTCGACAGGATGGGCACCATCGGCAGCACACAAGGAGTGAACGCAAGTGCGATGCCGCCGAGGAAAAAGAGCAGCAAGGCCTTCGTCAGACTCTCGCCACCGAGCAGCGCCGCGAGTTGCTGCTCCTCGGTGATTGCTTCCGTGACCGCGGTGGCGGTCGTCGCGGCCGGCGGACCCGTTCCCGACTGGGAAACCGCCGCCACACCGCCCGGCAGCTTCAGCCAGGCGACCTCCGGCGGATAGCAGAGCCCGGCATCGGCACAGCCCTGATAGCCGACTCCGAGTTCGAACGTGTCCGGCGCGTTCGCTTGTGCCGTGACGGGCACGCGCAGCCGGGCCTCGTGGTAGTAGACCTCGACTTCCCCGAAGTACTCGTCGATCTTCTTCTTGCCCGGGGGGATCTCCATGGCGCCCAGGACGTACCCACTGTCGGCGCGGGTCTGAACCGAGAAGCGGTGCCGGTACAGGTAGTAGCCGTCGGGCATGGTGAAGGTGACGAGTGCGGCGCCATCGGCAGCCATTTCCGCGGACACGCGGAATGCCTCTTCCACCGGCAGAAACTCCGGTTCATCGGCGGTCAGGTGAGAGAAATCACGCTTGAACTCGGCACCGAACGCAAACGGCGCCAAGGCGAGGCTCGTGAACGCGAGGATCGCAAGCAGCAGTCTGTTCATCTCGTCTTCCCTGGCTACGCGTCGGTATTGGCTGCGAACTTTCCGCAACGTCTCCCATCCGACACGGAGAACGCACACATCGTTCCGCCGGCATCCGTGCGGGACGGGAGCGGGTGGATTGTACCGGTCACCCCGCCACTATATGGTGCGGCCTTCGTCACTGCGCCATCCAACGCCCGGGAATGTCGACCGTCCACACGCCTGCCGTGACGCACCGCTCAATCGGCGTTCACCTGTTGCTCTGCCTGGCGTTGTCCGGGTGTGCTGCGCAAACCGCCTCGCCACCGGCGCCAGCACCCGCACCGCGCATCGTCGAGC
>JBFKCZ010000263.1:0-4862 GCA_041620035.1 Pseudomonadales bacterium | reverse complement strand
GCGCCATGCGCGCTTGATGATTCGGAAGTTCTCTTCGAACGCCTCGCGGTTGGTTGCATCGATCTCATCGTGCTGGTTGGGCATGGCGCCGGAGATGCCGTGGGTCTGCTGGGCATAGATGTCCACCCATCGGCGCTGGTAACCGCGCGCGAATCCCGCGTTGGCGCGGCCGCCGGACATGTGGTCGAGCATGGCAATGTCTTCGGCGACCCGCAGGGGGTTCTGTGCCGGCAGCACGATGCCGAGCTGCCCGACGCGAATGCGCTTGGTCTGCATGGCCACATACAGATCGAGCAACACGGGGTTGTTGGAGACTTCGAAGCCTTCGATGTGCAGGTGGTGTTCGGTGAAGGAGATGGAGTCATAGCCCAGTTCGTCGGCGAGCCGCGCCTGGGCCGAGATGTCCGCGAGCATCTGCTGATAGAGGGCCGGCTTGGTGCCTGCCATCCCGCGCTTGATGTCCGCCTGCGTGCCGACCAGCGGCAGATAGAACAGAGATACTTTCAAGAGCGATTCCTCATCGTGTCGCCGAAGGATACTGCAGCCATCGGCTATCATGGGTCGAATTCGGTCCGCGACGAGCCGGTGTCGGCATGAGCGAAACGGAGCACGAGCACTGGATGGGTGTCGCGCTGGCGGAAGCGAGGCGCGCCGTGGGTGAAGTTCCCGTCGGTGCCGCGGTCGTGCTCGACGGGCGGTTGCTTGCGGTCGGGGTGAATCAGCCGCTCACGGCGGTCGACCCCACGGCGCACGCGGAGGTGCAGGCTATCCGTGCCGCGGCTGCGGCGATCGGCAACTATCGGCTGACGGGCGCCACCCTCTACGTCACGATCGAACCCTGCACCATGTGTGCGGGTGCGCTGATCCACGCGCGCATCGCGCGTCTGGTGTTCGGTGCGCGTGAGCCGCGCGCCGGCGCCATCGTCTCGACGATCGCCGCTCTCGACAATCCGGGCGTCAATCACTCCGTCGAAGTCATCGAGGGCGTGCTCGCCGCACCCTGTGCCGAGCTCGTTCAGTCATTTTTCCGGCAGCGCCGGAGCGCACCGCGCAACCCCTCTGTATAATCGCGCCTCCTTCGGCCAGGCCACGATGTCACGATGACCGACACCCTGCTGGTGTTACCCGGTCCGCCCGCAATCTCGTCCTTTCGTGTCGCCAAGATCCTCCAGTCAGCGCGTGACGTTACCCCGTCGGTCGAGGCGTTGGCCGCGCAGTTCGTGCATATCGTCGTGTCGTCGCGACCGCTCACCGACGACGAGCGGCGACTCGCCGACGAACTGCTGCGTTACGGGCCGCGCGAGGGGTTTCCTCCACAACGCGGCGAACGCTGGATGACGGTCGTGCCGCGCACCGGAACCCTGTCGCCCTGGTCCAGCAAGGCCACCGACATCTTTCGGATCTGTGGGCTCGATGCGGTGCGCCGCGTCGAACGCGGCGTGCGTTGGTATGGCGTCGGGCGCTTCGATCGATCGCTGGCTGGGTTGCTGCACGATCGTATGACTCAGGATGTGTTGATCGAAGAGCGATTCGACGGTCTCTTGGACGAACCGGTGCCACGGCCGCTGCGACGCGTCACGCTCGGTTCGGCTGGACGTGCTGCACTCATGGACGCGAACCGGGCATTCGGGCTCGCGCTGTCGGACGATGAGATCGACTACCTACTCGGTGCGTATCGTGATCTCGGTCGGGATCCCACGGACGTCGAACTGATGATGTTCGCGCAGGCGAACTCGGAACACTGCCGTCACAAGATCTTCAATGCGCGCTGGACCGTGGATGGCGAAGCCGTGGGTCAGTCGTTGTTCGACATGATCAAGAACACCCATCGGCACATCAATGGTGCGGGTGTGCTGTCGGCCTATGCGGACAATGCGGCGGTGATCGAAGGCTACGTCAACGATCGGCTGTTCGTGGAACCGGAGTCGCATCACTACCGGTTCGTCACCGAACCGGTGCATGTATTGATGAAGGTGGAAACCCACAATCACCCCACCGCAATCGCACCGTACCCCGGGGCGGCGACCGGTTCCGGTGGCGAGATCAGAGACGAAGGCGCGGTGGGTCGCGGATCGAAGCCCAAGGCCGGCCTGGTCGGATTCACGACTTCGCATCTCAACATTCCCGGCGATCCGCAGCCCTGGGAGATCGAGACTGGCCGGCCCGAACGTATCGTGTCCGCGCTCGACATCATGATCGAGGGACCCATCGGCGGCGCGGCGTTCAACAACGAGTTCGGCCGGCCTGCATTGACCGGCTACTTTCGTACGATGGAACTGGCGGATGCGGCGAACGACCTCACCACGGTGCGCGGCTATCACAAGCCGGTGATGATCGCGGGCGGGGTCGGCAACATCCGAGAGCGG
Source organism: Pseudomonadales bacterium (assembly GCA_041620035.1). Classification (GTDB taxonomy): domain Bacteria; phylum Pseudomonadota; class Gammaproteobacteria; order Pseudomonadales; family Azotimanducaceae; genus SZUA-521. Next base: position 2,496 of record JBFKCZ010000263.1, on the reverse strand, counting down.
CATGTCCACAAAGAGCCCTTCGCGGAAGGTACGCCCCTGGTGGTGCTCGGTGGCCCGGCGATGCTCATCGGCCTGGGTGGCGGCGCTGCCTCGTCGATGGCGTCGGGTTCGTCGAGCTCCGATCTCGACTATGCGTCGGTTCAGCGTGACAACGCCGAAATGGAGCGTCGATGTCAGGAGGTGATCGATGCGTGCGTCGCGCTGGGCGACGGCAATCCAATACGATTGATTCACGACGTCGGCGCTGGCGGACTGTCGAATGCGCTGCCCGAACTCGTGAAGGACGCTGGCACCGGTGGCAGGTTCCAGCTGCGGGATGTGCCCAACGCCGACCCTGGCATGTCACCACTGGAGATCTGGTGCAACGAGGCTCAGGAGCGCTACGTGCTCGGCATCGACGACGCGCGCCTGGCCGAGTTCGAGGCGATCTGCGCACGCGAGCGATGTCCCTATGCAGTGGTTGGCCGTTCGGTCGCCGAGCCACGACTCGAAGTCATCGATTCACTGCTCGCCGACAAACCCGTCGACTTGCCGCTGGGTGTGTTGTTCGGTAAGGCGCCCAAGATGCATCGTCGCTTCGAGTCGCGGCGCCGGGTTGGTGACGAGTTCGCCTGGGAGGGGCTGGAGCTCGCGGAAGCGCTGCAGCGTGTCCTGCGATTCCCGAGCGTCGGCTCGAAGCAGTTCCTGGTCACGATTGGCGATCGCAGCATCACGGGTCTCGTGGCACGGGATCAGATGGTTGGTGCATGGCAGGTGCCCGTCGCGGATGTGGCCATCACGTTGCAAGGTTTTCGCACCTACAACGGCGAAGCCATGGCGATGGGTGAGCGCTCCCCGATTGCGCTGCTGAAGCCGGCCGCCGCGGCGCGCATGGCGGTGGCGGAAGCGCTGACCAACCTCGCCGCCGTGCGCATCGAAGCACTGGGTCGGGTGGTGTTGTCGGCGAACTGGATGGCTGCAGCCGGCGCGGAAGGGGAAGATCAGGCGCTGTTCGAATCGGTACGCGCGGTCGGCAACGAACTTTGTCCCGCGCTCGGCATTGCCATTCCCGTGGGCAAAGACAGTCTTTCCATGCGCACCGATTGGCAGTCGGCGGCGGGCGCGCGAACCGTCATCTCACCCGTGACACTCATTGTGTCTGCATTCGTCCCCGTGCCCGACGTGCGGCGCCAGGTGACACCGGTGTTGCGGTTCGATCAGGGTGCGAGTGCGCTCCTGCTCGTCGATCTCGGGCGGGGAAGATGCCGGCTGGGCGGCAGCGCGTTTCTGCAGACATACCGCGCACTGGGGCAGGAACCTCCCGACCTCGACGAACCCGTGCTGATCGCGGGTTTCATGGCGGCGATGCAGGATCTGCACGACCAGGAGCTGTTGCTCGCATACCACGATCGATCCGATGGCGGTCTGTGGGCGACGGCGCTGGAAATGGCATTTGCGGGCCGCTGCGGCCTCGATCTGGATCTGGCGAGGCTGGTTCGCAATCGACACGAGGTGTTGCCCGCGCTGCTCAACGAGGAACTGGGGGCCGTGCTACAGGTGCGCACGGCCGATCTGCCGCGCGTTCGCAACGCCTTCGACCGCGCAGGTCTTGGGGCGTACGTCCACGAGATTGGTCATCCCGTAGGGTCAGATTCCATCCGTGTCCGCATCGCCGACGCTGTACTGCTCGAGACCTCGCGATCGTCCCAGCAGGCGCTCTGGGCGAAGACGAGCTACGCGATGCAGCGAATCCGCGACGACGCCCAGTGTGCCGACGAAGAGTACGCGACCGTTTCCACCGACTTGGCCGGTATGTCGGCGCGGCTGACGTTCGATCCAGCCGCCGATGTTGCCGCACCATTCATCGCGGTGAGCCGCCCACGGATCGCCGTGCTGCGCGATCAGGGGGTCAACGGCCAGATCGAGATGGCGGCTGCATTCGAGCGCGCCGGCTTCACACCGGTCGATGTGCACATGTCCGACATCCTGTCGGGTCGCGTGCCGCTCGCGAGTTTCGATGTGCTCGCGGCGTGCGGCGGCTTCTCCTATGGCGATGTGCTCGGCGCGGGCGGGGGCTGGGCCAAGTCGATTCTGTTCAACGCCCAGGCGCGGGAGTCCTTCGAAGCGTTCTTTGCGCGCGATACCCTCGCTCTCGGCATCTGTAACGGCTGCCAGATGTTTTCGCATCTGAGATCGCTCATCCCCGGTGCTGCGCGCTGGCCGGACTTCGTCCGCAACCGCTCCGAACAGTTCGAGGCACGCTCCGTACTGGTCGAGATTTCGAAGGCTGACTCGCCGTGGCTCGCGGGCATGGCCGGCAGTGTCTTTCCGGTCGCAGTCGCGCACGGCGAAGGTCGCGTTGAACTGCCGGTGGGCGCGACAGCCGATGCCCTCGACGCTGCCGGAAACGTTGCGATACGTTTCGTCGACCACGATCACCGGGCGACCGAACGCTACCCCTTCAATCCAAACGGTTCGATTGCAGGGATCACCGGGCTCACGAACGACGATGGCCGG
>JBFKCZ010000262.1:0-4863 GCA_041620035.1 Pseudomonadales bacterium | reverse complement strand
TCCGGTGCTGCGGCGCCGCCGCCCGGCGCGACGATGGTGACTTTGTCGAATCCGGCGGCGCCGAGCAACCGGCGGATCTCGTCCTGGGGCCACCACCGCGTGCGCCAGTCGCGCTCCACGATCTCGTCGGTGCCGTCGCGCGCGATCCGTTCGTAGCGCAACGTTCGTGTCAGGCTACGTCCGTCGGCATCGGGCGCGATCGCGGTCATGGATACGCGGAGTCGCTCGCCACTGGTCGTCGTCACTTCGCGGACTCGGCCGAGCCACCGCTTAAGTGCCGTCGGGTCGGGGATTTCCAGGGTAATCAGGGCCGATCCACCCGGCACGAGATGCTCGTGGATGCGCGCAGTCGCGCGCATCGCATCATCGTCGGATGTGAGCAGCGTGAAACTCGCGCCCGCGATGAAGATCGCGTCGTAGCGCTTCGGCAGTTCGAAGGACTGCATCTCGCCATGGTGCAGTGTCACGGTGAGCCCCCGTTCTTGCGCGCGGGACCGGCAGATCTCCAGCATGTCGAGCGATGCATCGAGGCCTTCGAGGCGATAACCGCGTTCGACCAGATCGAGCAGCGGCAGACCCGATCCGCAACACAGTTCGAGCATGCTCGCATGCGGATTGCGCCGACAGGCACGATCGAGAAATCGCACATAGTCATCCGCGCGCGCACGTTCCGAGACCAGCGGCTCGTAGAGGTCGGCCACGAGACCGGTGTAGAACTGCGAAGGTCGCTCGGATTGCGACGGCATGGTGGCCTTCAGGTTTGCTTGAGATGCCGCTTGTACAGCTTGCCCGTGTCGTGCCGCGGCAGCTTGGCGTGGAAGTCGATCGCCCGCGGACACTTGAGATGCGAGAGCCGCTCGCGGCAGAACGCGATCAGTTCATCCGCCGTGACCGAAGCACCCGCAACCAGCTCGACCGCGCCGCGTACCCGCTCGCCGAATTCCGCATCGCTCTCGCCGAACACGGCGGCATCGGCAACCGCGGGATGCGTCAGCAGAACGTTTTCCACTTCCTGCGGATACACGTTCACGCCGCCGGTGATGATCATGTTGGCCGCACGATCGGTGAGGTAGAGGTAGCCGTCGGCATCGAGATGACCGATGTCGCCTAGGGTCGAATAGCCCTGGCGACTGCGGGTGCTGCGGGTTTTCTCCGGATCCTTGTAGTACTCGAAGCTCGGTCCGCCCGCGAAGAACACGCGGCCCGTCGCGCCGTGCGGAAGCTCGCGATCCGCGTCGTCGAGAATGCGCACCTCGCCCAGGATTGCGCGGCCGACGGAACCTTTGTGCGCGCGCCACTCGGCAGCCGAGATCGCCGTCTGTCCGTTGCCTTCGGTGCCGGAGTAGTACTCGTAGACGATGTCGCCCCACCAGTCGAGCATCGCCTCCTTGACTGGAATCGGGCAGGGCGCGGCGGCATGAATGGCGTAGCGGTGACTCCCGAGATCGTGGCGGGTGCGCACGGCCTCGGGCAGTCGCAGCAGCCGCACGAACATCGTCGGTACCCACTGGCTGTGTGTGACCCGGTAGGCTTCGATCAGGCGCAGCGAGGCGGCGGCGTCGAACTTCTCCATGACCACGCAGGTACCACCGACGCGGTGAGTCATTGCGTTGTAGCGCAGCGGTGCGGAGTGATAGAGCGGTCCAGTCGACAGATACACCATGTCGGCATCGAAGCCGTGCAGCGCCACACGCCGATGGAAGAGCTCGGAGACGGTACCGAGCGGCGCGCCCGGTTTGGCGCCGCGCACGCCTTTCGGTCGCCCCGTGGTGCCCGAGGAGTACAGCATCTCGGCGCCTTCGCTGGCATCGGAGATGAGTACGTCCGACGCGCGCGCAAGACGCTCCGCCCAGCCGACGTAGCCGGGTTGCTCGCCTTCCAGCAGAAACCGTGTGGCTTGCGGCACCGCAAGCCCAGGGCGACGGTCGAGTTCGTCGCGGGTGGTGACGAACGCCTTGGCGTCGCAGTCCGCCAGGATGTAGGCGACTTCGTCGCGCAGGAACTGCACGCTGATCGCGGTGTAGTAGAGGCCGGCGAGCTGTGCGGCCCAGAAGAGGGGCAATGTCTCGATGCGATTGCCGGCGAGCACCGCGATGCCGTCACCGCGGCGCAATCCAGCGCTACGTAACGCATTCGCGCCTTGTCGCGCCGTGTGCATGAGTTGTCCGTAGGTGATCACCGCACCGGTAGCGGACATCACGAACGCGGGCTTGTCCGGTGTGACGCGCGCCCAGTGCTCGGGGTGCAGCAGGGTCAGTGCTTGCCTTCGTTGCGGGGAATCGGCATCGGGAAGGCCGTGACGTTGCTGCCACCCTTGCTGTCGGTGACTTTCGCGACACCTTCCTTCTCGACCTCGTCGATGCGCACGATCGCATGCATCGGAATGAAGCTGCGCTGCACGCCTTCGAATTCGGTGCGGAGCCTGTCTTCCGACGGATCGACGACGAGTTTGGAGCGCTCGCCGAAGACGTAGTCCTCCACCTCGATGAACCCGTACAGGTCACTCTGGTAGATGGCCTGGGCGTATACCTCGTAGATCTGGCCCTGGTTGTGGAACAGGATCTTGTATACGTGCTTCTGCTCGGCGGCCATACGGCCCTCCGCTGGGTGAGTGAATGCATATATAGGGTGCTGGCAGGGGATTGCAAGCAGCACGACGGAAAATTGCCAGGTCCGTCATCGGCCGCGATAATCGCGCCCCCACACGCAGCGCGTGCCCAAAATGCCCGGCAAGCTCTACATCGAAACCCAAGGCTGCCAGATGAACGAGTACGACTCGTCGCGTATGGCGGACCTGCTGCGGGCGAGCCATGGCCTGGAAACGACGCCCCGGATCGAGGACGCGGACGTCATCCTGCTCAACACCTGTTCGATACGCGAGAAAGCGCAGGAAAAGGTGTTCTCCCAGCTGGGGCGGTGGAAACCGCTGAAGGCCGCCCGGCCGGAGGTGCTCATCGGTGTCGGCGGATGTGTGGCCTCCCAGGAGGGCGGGGCGCTGCGCGACCGGATGCCGTTCGTGGATCTCGTCTTTGGTCCTCAGACGCTGCACCGACTGCCCGAGATGATCGACGCGGCACGGGCGACGCCGGGCAGGGCGGTGGTGGACGTGAGTTTTCCCGAGATCGAGAAGTTCGATGTGCTGCCGCAACCGCGCGCCGATGGGGCCACCGCGTTCGTGACCATCATCGAAGGCTGCAGTAAGTACTGCAGTTTCTGTGTCGTGCCCTACACGCGCGGTGAAGAAGTCAGTCGTCCCGTGGTGGACGTCATGCGCGAGGTGGTGCACCTCGCCGGCCGGGGGGTGCGTGAGATCACCTTCCTGGGTCAGAACGTGAATGCCTATCGCGGAGTATTCGAAGGCGGGCATGCGGATCTGGCGGAGCTGCTGGGCTATGCGGCAGAAGTGCCCGGCATCGATCGGTTGCGCTTCACCACCTCGCATCCCGTGGAATTCAGCGATCGGCTGATCGAAGCCTTCGCGACGATCCCGGAACTCGTCAGCCACGTGCACCTGCCGGTGCAGTCGGGCTCGGATCGCATCCTCGCCGCCATGAAGCGCGGTCATACCGTGCTCGAGTACAAGGCCCGCATCCGTAAGCTCAAGGCGGCGCGGCCCAACATCGCGATCTCGTCGGATTTCATCGTCGGCTTTCCCGGCGAGACGGAGCGCGACTTCCAGGCCACGATGGACCTGATCGAGGACGTGGGGTTCGATACGTCCTTCAGCTTCCTTTATAGCCCCCGGCCGGGCACCCCCGCGGCATCCCTCACCGATGACGTGCCCATCGAACGCAGGAAAGAGCGGCTCACGCTCCTGCAGGAGCGATTGCGTTGCCAGGGCGAGGCGGTCAGCCGGGCCATGGTGGGAACCGTGCAGCGCGTGCTGGTGACCGGTGCATCGCGTAAGGATCCGGGACAGCTCGCCGCGCGCACCGAAAACAACCGTGTGGTCAACTTTCCCGCCACCGATCGCGGTCTGATCGGTGCGTTCGTCGACCTCGAGATCACCGCGGCGATGACCAACTCCCTGCGCGGCCGCATCCGGAGACTGTCCCCGGAGCATGAGACTGTCCCCGGAGCATTGCCGTCGCCAACCGGATTGACAGCGTCGTGAAACTCCCTGATATGCTTCGCGCATGCCCAGCCACTCGGCCATCTATTGACTGACAGTCCCCATCGCCTGGTTGCCCTGACCTCGAGCGTCACCCTCGAACCCAACGACACCCGCCGCCTAGCCGCTCTGTGTGGCCCGTTCGATCAGAACCTGAAGTACATGGAGCATCGGCTCGGCGTGCGCATCCGCAATCGCGGCAACGAGTTCCAGCTCTCCGGGCCGGCATCCCGCGTCAGGGCCGCCGAGGCCGTGCTCACCAGCCTGTACGACGAGACGGTGAATCTCGAGCCTGTGGAATCGGAGACTATCCATCTCTACCTGCAGGAATCGGGCGTCGACGGGCTCATCGAGTCCTCCGGCGGGGTCGACGATGCGAATCTCATCCACACCCGCCGCAAGACCATCAAGCCGCGCGGTGCGAACCAACTCGCCTACGTGCGGGCCATCGCCGGTCAGGACGTCAACTTCGGCATCGGCCCGGCGGGTACCGGCAAGACCTATCTGGCAGTCGCCTGCGCCGTTTCGGCGCTCGAGAATCAGACCGTGAGCCGCATTCTGCTCGTGCGACCCGCGGTCGAAGCGGGCGAAAAGCTCGGTTTCCTCCCGGGCGACCTGGCACAGAAGATCGACCCCTACCTGCGCCCCCTGTACGACGCCTTGTACGAAATGATGGGGGTCGAGCGCGTCCACAAGTACATCGAACGCAATGTCATCGAAGTGGCACCCCTGGCTTACATGCGTGGCCGCAC
>JBFKCZ010000261.1:0-4871 GCA_041620035.1 Pseudomonadales bacterium | reverse complement strand
CTGATGGAGTTCATCACAGGGCCCGACTTTCCGACTGCCGGCATCATCAACGGCCGCGCTGGCATCGTGGAGGCTTACAAGACCGGGCGCGGTCGTATCTACGTCCGCGCGCGTGCGGAAGTGGAGACCGATGCAAAGAGCGGACGTGACACGATCATCATCACCGAGATTCCGTACCAGCTGAACAAGTCGCGCCTGATCGAGCGCATCGCCGATCTGGTCAAGGAAAAGCTCATCGAGGGGATCAGCGAACTGCGCGACGAGTCCGACAAGGATGGGTTGCGTGTGGTGATCGAGTTGCGCCGGGGCGAGTCGGGCGAAGTGGTGCTGAACAATCTGTACGCGCAGACGCAACTGCAGTCGGTGTTCGGCATCAACTGTGTGGCGCTCGTGGACGGCCAGCCGAAGATCCTCGACCTCAAGGAGATGCTGGCGCAGTTCATCAAGCATCGACGCGAAGTGGTCGTGCGTCGCACCGTGTTCCTGTTGCGCCGCGCTCGCAGTCGCGGCCACATCCTCGAAGGTCAGGCGGTTGCGCTCGCGAACATCGACGAGGTCGTGGAGCTCATCAAGGCATCTCCGGATGCAGCTGCGGCACGGGATGCGCTGATGGCGCGCGGCTGGCAGTCGAAGAATGTCGAAGAGCTGCTCGCGCGTGCCGGCGGCGATGCGTGTCGACCCGAGGATCTTGGGCCCGAGTACGGCTTGCGTGACGGCCTCTACTATCTGTCGGCCGAGCAGACGCAGGCGATTCTCGAGCTGCGCCTGCATCGTCTGACGGCACTCGAGCAAGGCAAGCTCATCGAAGACTATCAGGCGATTCTCGACGAAATCGCCTCGCTGCAGGACATCCTGGGCTCGGACGAACTGCTGATGAACGTCATTCGCGAAGAGCTGCGCGACATCCGCGAACGGTATGGCGATGAGCGCCGCACCGAAATCGTCAGCTCGCATCTCGATCTGACCATCGAGGACCTGATCACGCAGGAAGACGTCGTCGTCACGATCTCCCACAGCGGTTACGCGAAAACTCAACCCATCACGGCCTATCAGGCGCAGCGACGTGGTGGCCGCGGCAAGGCGGCGACGTCGGTGAAGGAGGAAGACTTCGTCGAGCACCTGCTGATCACCTCGAGTCACGACACGCTCCTGTGCTTCTCCGACTACGGCAAGGTGTACTGGCTCAAGGCCTATCAGATTCCCCAGGCGGGGCGTGGTGCCAAGGGCAGGCCACTGGTCAACATGCTGAACCTGGAGGGCGATGAGCGCATTACCGCTGTGTTGCCCATCCGCGAGGCAGCGCCGGACAGCTTCGTCTTCATGGCGACCGCCAACGGCACCGTCAAGAAGACACCGCTCGAACAGTTCAGTCGTCCGCGCAGCGCGGGGCTCATTGCGCTCGAACTCGAAGAAGGCAATACGCTGGTACACGTCGCGATCACCGACGGCAGCTGCGATGTGCTGCTGGTCGCGAGTACCGGCAAAGCCGTTCGATTCAAGGAATCCGACGTTCGTGCAATGGGGCGCACCGCACGCGGCGTGCGTGGCATCCGCCTTCCGGCAGGTCATCGCGTGCTGTCGCTGATGGTGCCGAAAGAGGGCGGGTATGTGCTCACCGCGAGCGCCAACGGCTATGGCAAGCGCACGCGCATCGACGAATTCCCGGTGAAGGGCAGGGGCACGCAGGGTGTCATTGCCATGCAGATGAGTGAACGTAACGGTGAGATGGTCGGTGCGCGTCAGGTGTTCGATGGCGACGAGGTCATGCTGATCAGCGACCAGGGTACGCTCGTGCGAACGTCGGCCGACGAGGTATCGCTGGTGGGTCGCAACACGCAGGGCGTGAGACTCATCTCGCTGCGCGAGGGCGAGCGGCTCGTCAACATCGCGCGAATCGTCGAGACCCAGTACGACGAAGACGTTTCGGCCGTGGCAGCTGGCGGAGATGGCCAGGTCGCCGACGACGCGCCGGCGGACTCTCCAGAATGACAATCAGTGCAGCAGGCGGAAGTTTGCAATGACACGTGCCTTCAACTTTTCGGCGGGTCCGGCGGCCCTGCCGACCGAAGTCCTCGAGACGGCGCAGCGCGAAATGCTCGACTATCAGGGCCGCGGATTGTCCGTGATGGAGATGAGCCATCGCAGCGACGAGTTCATCGCGATTGCCGCGACCGCAGAAGCGGATTGCCGGGGGCTCCTGGGTGTGTCGGACGACTACGCCGTGCTGTTCCTGCAGGGGGGTGCGACGGCCCAGTTTTCCGCCGTCCCGCTCAATCTGCTCGGCGACAAGGTCTCTGCCGACTACGTCAATACGGGTGCCTGGGCGAAGAAAGCCATCGTCGAGGCCAAGCGTTATGCGCGCGTGAACGTGGCCGCGAGTTCGGAGGCGACGAATTTCGACCGCATTCCGCCGCGTGCGGAGTGGCGCCTCGACAGTGGCGCGTCCTACGTTCACATCACGAGCAACGAAACGATCGGCGGCATCGAGTTCCACAACGTGCCCGATGTCGGTGGCGTGCCGCTCGTGGCGGACATGTCGAGCAACCTCTTGTCGCGGCCGATGGATCTCGAGCGATTCGCGCTGATCTACTCGGGTGCGCAGAAGAACATTGGCCCGGCCGGCATCACGCTCGTGATCGTGCGCCGCGATCTGCTCGGGCGTGCACGCGCCGACATACCCAGCGTGCTCGACTACAAACTCGCCGCCGACAATGATTCGATGTACAACACGCCTCCGACTTACGCGTGGTACCTGTCCGGACTCGTGTTCAAGTGGCTGAAGGCGCAGGGTGGGGTCTCTGCGATCGGCGAGATCAACCGGCGCAAGGCAGGAAAACTGTACGATGCCGTCGATTCCAGCAACTTCTACAGCAGTCCGGTGCTGAAGGAAGATCGCTCCTTGATGAATGTCGCCTTCACGCTGGCGGACGACAAGCTCGATGCGGCGTTTCTCGCCGGCGCAGAGGCTCGTGGGCTGCTCAATCTGAAGGGTCACCGCAGCGTCGGTGGCATGCGTGCGAGTCTCTACAACGCAGTGCCCGAAGCGGCCGTCGACGCTCTGGTCGATTACATGGTCGGCTTCGAAGCAGAGCACGCATGAGCGATCGCGAGCGCCAGCTCGGCGAGGTCCGCAAGCGGATCGATGCGATCGACCGCGAGCTTCAGCGCCTGCTCAACGACCGTGCTGCATGCTGCGTGCAGGTGGCGCAAATCAAGGCCGAGGATTCCGGTGGCGAAGCGCCTGTGTACTACCGTCCGGAGCGCGAGGCGCAGATCCTGGCCCGAGTGAAGCGGGAGAACCAGGGGCCGCTCAGCGACGACGACATGGCCCAGCTCTTCCGCGAGATCATCTCCTGCTGCCTGGCACTCGAGCAGACATTGACGATTGCCTATCTCGGACCGACCGGCACCTACACCGAGGCGGCGGCGGTCAAGCAGTTCGGCCACTTCGCATCGACCCGCTCGCTCGCCAGCATCGACGAGGTGTTTCGTGAAGTGGAGTCCGACGCAGCGCACTACGGCGTTGTACCGGTGGAGAACTCGACCGAGGGCATGGTCAATCACACCCTCGACTGTTTCATGAACTCACCGCTTCGCATCTGCGCGGAAGTGGAGCTCGCCATTCATCACGGGTTGATTGCGGCGCCCGAGACCACACGCGAGAGCATTGCGGCGATCTACTCGCACGAGCAGTCTTTTGCACAGTGTCGACGTTGGCTCGACGCGCACTTCCCGGGTGTCGAACGTATTTCGGTCAACAGCAATGCCGAGGCGGCTCGCATCGTCGCCAACAAGCCCGGCACCGCCGCGGTTGCCGGCGAGATGGCGGCGGAGCGCTATGGCCTGCGCGTTCTCTCAGCACGCATCGAAGATCAACCGGACAACAAGACGCGCTTCCTGGTGATCGGCAAACAGCGTGTCGGGCCGAGCGGCGACGACAAGACCTCGATACTCGTGAACACGCGCAACGAGCCCGGCGCGTTGTACCGGGTGTTGGAGCCGTTTCATCGGCACGGCATCAGCCTGACGCGCATCGAGACGCGGCCATCGAAGACTGGCAGCTGGTCATACGTGTTCTTCATCGACTTCGACGGCCACGAGAGCGAGGAACACACCCGGCGCGTGCTCGACGACGTCCGCGGTGTCGCCATGGAAGTGAAGTCGCTCGGATCGTATCCGCGCGCCGTGGTTTGACCGTGCACCGTTTCATCGAACGCTACGGCAACCGGGACGTTCTGACGCTCAAGCCGTATCAGCCCGGCAAACCCGTCGAGGAACTCACGCGGGAACTCGGGATTACCGATGTCGTGAAGCTGGCGAGCAACGAGAACCCGCGCGGCCCCGGCCGGGCGGTGACAGACGCGTTGGCGAAAGCCGGCCAGGCTCTGTCGCGCTATCCCGATGGCAGCGGTTATCGCCTGAAGCGGAAGCTTTCGGCGCATCTGCGCGTTGCACCGGAGTCGATCACCCTGGGCAACGGATCGAACGACGTGCTCGAGCTGTTGGCGAGAGTCGCGCTGTCTCCGGGCGCAGAGGCAGTGGTGTCTGCGCACGCCTTCGTTGTGTACCCGCTCGCCGTGATCGCGAACGGCGGCAAGTTGGTCACCGTCCCCGCTCGCGATTGGGGCTGCGATCTCGACGCCATGGCGGCGGCGATCACCCCGCGTACGCGGCTCGTCTTCATCGCCAACCCGAACAATCCGACGGGCACCTGGGTGTCGAAGCGTGCATTGACGGATTTCCTCGGTCGCGTACCGGATCATGTGCTTGTCGTGTTGGACGAGGCGTACTTCGAGTACGTCGAGCACGACGAGTTTCCCGACGGTGTCGAGTTGTTGTCCGCGTATCCCAACCTCGTGGTGACTCGTACG